>JBAZXJ010000065.1:0-5344 GCA_041659865.1 Candidatus Margulisiibacteriota bacterium
AAGATGCTAAGTGACGGAGTGATCAGAAAAGAATTGACCAAATTCGGCACTGCTGACAAGATCCAGACCAGAAAACCAAAGGTCAAGCCTTTGTTCAGGCCGGAAGTACCCTTGATCCCATCATAGATCTGGCTATAGACAAAAGACAGGATCAGGCCCAACATTAAATTAAAGGCAAAGACCGAGATCAACCAATTAGTTATGTTGACTGATATCTTGGACACATAAACACTGATCCCTGCCTGTTGAGTAATAGCAGCGATCAGCAGTAACATCATCCCTGCCGGCAGTCCAGGCAGTACCATCTTCCATACAATAATTCTACTATAGACTTAAATTCAATTACAACTGTTATTTTTCAGCGTAAATGTTTATGGTCGTCGTCGATACGGATGATATCGTCCTCTTCCAGGTATTCGCCGTTCTGAACTTCAATGATTACCAGGGGGATCTTGCCGGGATTTTCCAGACGATGCTCTGTCCCGATCGGCACATAAGTACTTTCGTTGACATTCAGGATGAATATTTTTCCGGAACAAGTTACCTGGGCAGTACCAGAGACCACAACCCAATGCTCACTGCGATGCACATGTTTTTGCAGGCTCAGTCGCTTTTGCGGGTCGACCACAACCTTCTTGATCTTATAGGTATCGCCCTTTTCCAGAACGGTATAGCTCCCCCAGGGTCTTTCCACAGTTTCCATTAACTAGAAACCCAGGCTTGCTTTAAAGTCGATCAGATCGGCTGTTGTATTCGGTTTGCCTGGGATCGCTCCGGCACCGAATGAAGTATAGTCATAGCCGAAAGAGAACTCACAATTATTACTCACTTCATAAGCCAGGCCTGCGTATACCCTGGTAAAAATTGCATCGCCAAAGGTCCCAGTAAAAGGCATCCAGAACTTGCCTTTGACGCTCCACTTGCTGGAGATCTTTTTGGTCGTAGCGATCGCCAGGTCCGTACCGATCAGGCCGGTATTAGAGTTAGCATTGATACCCACCCATTTACCAAAAGCATTTATCTTCAAAGCACCGTATTCATCAAGCAACCCCAGAAATACTGGATCAAAGAAGTTGTCCCCATACTTATAAAAGGTAGCGGTCAGGTTAGACCCGGCACCCCAATAGTCATCGATGCTTAAACTTGCGCCCAGGGCCATCTTGTTGACCTCGAACATATTGCCCAGGATCAGGCTGGTCCCGATCATCACCTTATCGCTTGGCATTGAACCAAGCTCCAGATAATACTGCATATCTTTGGTCCTGTTCAGAGGGCTAACACCCTGGTAGTAATCCATCAGCCCCAAGGAAATATCTGTCGGGCCCATGAAGCCTAGAGGAAGGATCGTCTTGATCTCGCCTCTGATCAGAGACGTTGCGGCTGTACGCTGAATATACGCACCCCAGATATCAAAGGCGCCCCATCTGGTCGCCAGCAATAATTTATCTTCCGGCAAGATCACCGGGTCACCTAAATAATCCTGGCCATTACCTGGTCCGCTGGAAATTTCAACATTTAGCGGAAAGTCCAAAGCTTCGGCTTTAAAGTTAGCGACAGCGGAAAAAGCCTGCAGGTTCGGCAGGTTCTGGGCGCCATCAAATAGCATATAATCGGTATTATATTGGAAGTTGATCTTGGAACCATCGCCCATGACCTTGGTCAGAGACAGGTCGACCTTCTGCATTAATTCTTTTCTGTTGATATTTGCATTTCCCAGGTCATAAACCCGGGCATGCGCGGTCATTTTACCTTCGATGATCCAGTCCTTGGGCTGTTCCGGCGGAGCGGACTTCAGGACCGCTACTTCCGACTCCAGAGCATTTAGCTCGGCTCTTAATTCATTTAACAGCCTGGCGCTGACCGCATTGGTATCACTATTTTGGGGGATGGCTTTCTTTACCTCTTCTATTTTTTTATCATAAATATCAGCGAACTTGGCAAAAAAGCTGACCGTTTCATAGCGGTTGAGCATACTCTCTCCCTTGAAGGTTCCATCGGGCAAGCCCTTAACGATCCCCAAATTGACCATCTTGTAAACATGGTCCTTGGCCCAATGATTGGGAGTAATATCAGTAAAAGCTACGGTCTCGGCAAAAGAGACAGCAAAACAGGCGAGGGCTAAAACGCTGACCAATAATATTTTTTTCATTTAGAACTCCTTTGATGAATATTTATCAATGATAGTACACAGGATTTTAAGAGTCAAATCGAAAGAAGAACGCAAGCAAGCAGGAAAGACAGGAAAGCAAGAATGAACGCCGTCATTGCGAGGAGGCAGCCGACGTGGCGATCTCGTATTTAAAGCAGGGTCCGGTCGCGACCAGCCTCTACTTCGTCGCCCCGATGCGCCTGCGCGCTGAAGCGCTATGGCGCACAAGCACGGGACTCCTCGCAAGAACGGCTCCAATTTTTCCTTTTGTATACTATCCCCTGTCCTTGTGTAAAACGAATACCATTTGATATATTATCCCTTATCAAATAGCAGGAGGCTTGATATGTTATTTATGCTGATCAGTATTGCGGTCTTCATTACGGTCATCGGCTGGCGTCAGCTTTTTCAATATGAAAGAGGTGTGGTTTTTACCCTTGGCCGTTATTCAGGAGTTAAGGAACCAGGCCTGCGATGGATCGTGCCGATCTTTCAATCGATGCGCAAGGTCAATATGCAGATAAAGACAGCTGATATTCCTCGTCAGGAAGTTATCACCAAAGACAACATTCCGTTATTGGCGAACACGGTCGTTTATTTCAAGGTAGTTAATCCGGCTGACGCGATAATCAAGATCGAGGATTATGTCTTCGCGGTAAAACAATATACCCAGGCCGCCTTAAGGGACATCATCGGCAATAACGAACTGGATACCGTGCTGACCGAAAGAGAGAAGATCGCCAACAGTATCAAGACGATCGTCGATACTGAAACTTCCGGCTGGGGTATCGATATCGAATCGATCAAGATCCAGGAACTTGAACTGCCAGCGGAGATGAAGCGGGCCATGGCCAAACAGGCTGAAGCTGAACGTGAACGCCGAGCCATGATCATCGCGGCTGAAGGTGAACTTAAAGCTTCCGAAAATTTATTATTAGCTTCGGAAAATTTAAGCAAGAGCCCGGCGGCTGTCCATTTAAGGACCCTGCAGACCATCAGGGACATTGCCTCCGATCCTTCGGAAAAGATCGTGCTCTTCCTGCCTTCAGATATAGGCAGTGTGCTTAAGAACCTGACCGGCAAGTAATTGCCCATGCTGCTGGAACATAAGGCCCGCTATCTGCAAATAGCTTTCAATTACGACCTGCGTCAGGCCAAAGCTATTCTGCCGTATATTCCGCGCAGTCCCAGGATCATTATTGAAGCCGGTACTCCTTTTATTAAAAGAGAAGGGATGAACGGTATCCGCCAGCTTTCCTGGTACTGGAACGGGCTAATCCTGGCAGACCTTAAGACCAGTGACGGCGCCCTGGAAGAAGTCTATATGGCTTATGACGCCGGTGCTTCCGGCGCTTCCGTCCTGGGCAGCGCCCCTCACGAAACCCTGAACCTTTTTATCCAGCGCTGTCAGCAGCTCAAGATGATCTCGATGATCGATATGCTGGGCGTGGATGATCCCCTAAAGTGCATCCTTAAACTAAGTTCACCGCCTGACGTAGTGATCCTGCACAAGGGGCGCGATGAGGAAAATACCCGCGGTAAGCTGATCAACTACCGGCATGTGACCAGGATCAGAAGTAAATACGATGTGCTGATCGCGGCCGCCGGCGGTATCGACCTTGATCAGGCCAGAAGCGCTATCTTCAACGGCGCGAACATAGTCGTAGCTAATGTAGTTAACCCTGATGATCCCTGGAGCGGTATAGATTCGGCAGGAGATGTCGGCAAAATCGCCCAGGAATTCTTGCGGACCATTGAATAAGCCTGTGACCAATAAACTTCACCTGCCGGTACTGCTTGAAGAAACGATCGCCCTGCTCGACCTGAAAAAAGGCCAGACGGTCATCGATGCGACTTTCGGCCGGGGCGGCCATGCCCGGGAAATATTAAAAGTGATCGGCCCTAAGGGGCGTTACCTGGCCCTGGACCAGGACCTGACGGCAATAGAACATGCCCAAAAAGATTCAGTTCTTTTGAAAACTGTTTTCCTGTACATACTAACTTTATCAACATCAAAACCGTCTTTGCCGAATGGGTAGAGGAACAAGAAATCAAGAAAGCCGGCCCGGATGCTATCCTCTTTGACCTGGGCGTATCCTCACCGCAGATCGACGAGACCGAGCGCGGTTTTTCTTTTCAGACCGACGGCCCTCTGGACATGCGCATGGACCAGAACGCTCCTACATCAGCGCAGGATATCGTCAATGTTTTCGAAGCCCCGGAACTAAGCAGGATCATCAGGGAATACGGCGAAGAAAATTTCGCCGACCGCATCGCCAACGCTATCGTGGCCGCGCGCCGCAACAAGTTAATAACGACTACTGAAGTTCTGGCCAATATCATCAAGCACGCTGTGCCGATCAAAGATTACGAAAAAAAGAGAGATTGCGTCCGGCGGACTTTCCAGGGACTGCGAATCGCCGTTAATGACGAACTGACCGCGATTAAAAAGGGTCTGCAGGACGCGCTAGATATTCTGCCCCCTGGCGGGCGGCTGGCGGTCATCTCTTTTCATTCCCTGGAAGACCGGCTGGTCAAGCATTTCTTTCTGGACCAGGCCAATCCTTGCATTTGTCCGCCGTTATTTCCCAAATGCACTTGCGGGAAGCTTCCTTCACTGAAGATCGTCACCAAAAAGGCCATTATCGCCTCAGCCAAGGAGAAAACCAGTAATCGGCGGGCTAGCAGTGCTAAGTTAAGGGTGGCAGAAAAATTGTAGTCCTTTTCTGCAAAGATAAGGAAAACCTCTTTCCAACTTAGAATGTTCCTAAATCAGCTGAATTCTGGTAAAATACCGTATTCAATGACCAAGTTACCAACAAGCACAAAAACAGCTGTCTTCCAGAAAAAAGAAATAAGAAAAACCATTTACAAGAAGGAATGGTGGTTCGTTATTGTTGATGTCGTTGCGGCGCTAACCGACTCCATTCAACCGGAGGGCTATATCAAAGATATGCGCCGTCGAGATAACGAGCTTTCCAAAGGGTGGGGGCAAATTGCCACCCCCCTTGCTATACCGACCGCAGGGGGCATCCAGAAAATAAATTGCGCCAATACGGAAGGGATATTCAGGATAATTCAATCGATCACGTCGCCCAAAGCAGAGCCCTTCAAGCGTTGGTTAGCGAAGGTCGGGTATGAGCGGATACAGGAGATCGAAGACCCTGAAATTGGTACCAAGAGAACCCGTGCCTT
>JBAZXJ010000065.1:5354-7566 GCA_041659865.1 Candidatus Margulisiibacteriota bacterium
AAAAGCGAATGCGCGGCATCGCTATCCGAGAAGAACTCACAGATGAATGGAAAAAACACGGAGTTGCCTTGCAAAAAGAATATGAGATCCTTACGGCAGAAATTTCAAAGGCTGCATTTGGATTGACTCCGTCAGCGCATAAAAAGGTTAAAGGATTAAAGCGGCACAACCTTCGTGATCACATGACCGATCTGGAACTGATCTTTTCCATGCTTGGCGAAGCGGCAACTACACAAATTACCCAAATTGAACATCCTAAAGGATTTCCTAGCAACAAGGCGGTTGCCAGACGCGGCGGAAGTGTAGCGGGTATTGCCCGGGAAAAACTGGAACAGGAAACAAGGAAAAAAGTAGTTAGCAAAACCAATTATCTGCCAAAGCCAAAAATAAAGTTGCCGAAGAGCCAATAATAACCTCGTCAATTACTATCCCCCCAGCCAAGCCAGTCTATTATGCAAAGTGTTGCGGAATAGTCGAGGCTGTGGTGAAGGAGGGAATATAGCCCGGATAACAGAACAACTTAGGGGCTATTTACCCCCGTTGTCCTTACCCCCTTTTTCCGGTATTATTAGCCGGATGTCAAAAGCCATAATTCTCTTCGCTAACGGACCACAATTTCTTGGTACCAGCTTCGGTGCCGAGGGCGAAGCCGTGGCCGAAATGGTCTTTAATACCAGTATAACCGGCTATCAGGAGATCCTGACCGACCCTTCCTACTGCGGACAATTCGTTACTATGACCTACCCCTTGATCGGTAATTATGGGATCAACGAGGAAGATCATGAGTCCCGCAAGCCGTTCCTGAGTGGGATGATAGTTAAAGAAGCCAGTAAGATCGTCAGTAATTTCAGGGCGACCAGTTCCCTGCAGGATTTCATGAAGAAGCATAAATTGCTTGGTGTGGAAGGCGTTGATACCCGGGCGATAACTAAAATGATCCGGGAAGCCGGGGCAATGAAGGCGATCGTTTCGACCAAGGACTTTGATATAGAAAGCCTGACGGCGAAGTTGAAGAAGGCGCCGGAGATCGTGGGGAAGAATTTGGTGAAGGATGTGACTTGTGAGAAGGCTTATGAATGGGAAGTAAAGAATAAAAGAAGTAAAGAAGTAAAGAAGAATGAGACAGGGAAGAGCTATCGCGTTGCCCTCCTCGATTGCGGGTTTAAATATAATATCGCCCGCGAACTGACCAGTCTGGGTTGTAATGTTACGGTGTTCCCTGCCAGCACATCGGCTGAAGAGCTACTTAAAGGGAAATATGACGGGCTGATGCTTTCCAATGGGCCTGGGGATCCGGCGGCTGTGACCGATGTGGTAGCTACGGTGAAAGCCCTGCTTGGCAAATTGCCGATCTTCGGTATCTGCCTAGGCCATCAGATGCTTGGTCTGGCGCTGGGCGGGACGACCTATAAATTGAAATTCGGTCATCATGGTGCTAACCAGCCGGTGAAAGATATGCAGACCGGTAAGATCGATATTACTTCCCAGAACCATAACTACTGCGTGGACTTCAAGAGTCTGGGCAGTAAAGTTGAAGTTACCCATATTAATTTGAACGACAATACCGTTGAGGGTTTGCGCCATAAAGAGTATCCGCTCTTTTCCGTGCAATACCATCCTGAAGCCGCGCCTGGTCCGCATGATTCAAATCATTTGTTTAACAGATTTATCGCTCTAATGGAAAAGAACAAGAAATAATGCCAAAGAGAACAGATATTAAAAAAATATTATTGATCGGTTCCGGCCCTATCGTCATTGGGCAGGCCTGTGAATTCGATTATTCCGGGACCCAGGCCTGTAAAGCTTTGAAAGAAGAAGGCTACGAACTGGTCCTGGTCAACTCCAATCCGGCTACGATCATGACCGACCCTGAGCTGGCAGACCGTACCTATGTAGAACCGTTAACGGCAGAGTTCGTGGAACGGATCATCGAGCGCGAACGGCCGGACGCGATCTTGCCGACCATGGGCGGCCAGACCGCGCTGAACATCGCGATCAGACTTTATGAAGCCGGCGTTCTGGAAAAATACCAGGTCAAGATGATCGGCGCCCAGCCGGAAGTGATCAAAAAAGCCGAGGACCGTGAGTTATTCAAGCAAGCCATGCAAAGTATCGGGCTTGACCTGCCCAAAAGCCGTTTTGCCAAAACGATGGAAGAAGCAAAAGTAGCCGCGGAACAGATCGGTTTTCCAATGATCATCCGTTCCAGCTT
>JBAZXJ010000066.1:0-5560 GCA_041659865.1 Candidatus Margulisiibacteriota bacterium
AGCCCAAGCTGCCCAAAAATATGTAAGTAGATTAAAGGAGATAATAAAATGAAGATCGAAACTTTCAGGCTGAAGAGCAAAACCATTTTGACCATCGATCAAACCAGGCTTCCTGAAAAACTTGTTTATGTGGAATTGGACAGTTCTAAAACTGTGTATACAGCGATCAAGGATATGATCGTTCGCGGAGCCCCGGCTATTGGCATAGCGGCGGCATTTGGGATGGCATTGGCAGCACGGGAGTTGGCCAGAAATTCCCTGTCCAGTCACAAGTATTATTTAGCCCAGTTGGCAAAATCAGGTAATTTCCTGAAGTCATCACGACCCACAGCGGTTAACCTGGCCTGGGCGGTTGACCGTATGTTCAATGTGGCAAAAAGCGAACCTAAGGCCAAGGTAATTGCTGCTTTATTGTGGGAAGAGGCCGTAGCGATCTGGAGGGAAGATATCGCCTTGAACGAATCCATTGGCAAACACGGCGCCAAATTGATCAGATCCGGCATGAGCATCCTGACCCATTGTAACGCCGGAGCTTTGGCTACAGGAGGCCATGGGACAGCTCTGGGCGTGATCCGCACCGCCTGGGCAGAAAAGAAGAAGCTCCAGGTCTTCGCAGACGAGACCCGCCCCCGCTTGCAGGGCGCACGGCTCACCGTCTGGGAGCTTCAGCAGGAAAAGATCCCCGTGACCCTGATCACGGACAATATGGCAGGATATCTTATGCAGCAGAACAAGATCGACCTGATCGTGGTCGGCGCGGACCGGATCACCCAGAACGGCGATGTGGCCAACAAGATCGGCACTTACTCGGTCGCGGTATTAGCTAAATACCACAAGGTACCATTTTATGTAGCTGCACCCTACTCCACGATCGATCCCAGTTTAAAGACAGGAAAAGGCATTCCTATTGAAGAGAGAGAAAAAGGCGAGGTATTGCAGATCGGTAAAAGTTTTATCGCCAGCCCCAAGACCGATGTATATAATCCGGCTTTTGATGTGACTCCGGCGGAGTTGGTTACGGGGATAATTACGGAGGCTGGGATTTTTAGATATCCTTACAAGTTTTAGAAGACAGAAGTAACGAATTAAAGAAGTAAAGAAATACAGAATTACAACGGGCCCTACTGTCCAGGCAAGCTAAACGAGATCGGGGTGCGATCCATTATATAGATTGCTTCGTCGGAGGCCTCCTCGCAATGACGGTGGGCTAACTCTATCCTAACGCAGTTTTTCTTTGCTCGTATGCAATATTCCGCGCTTATCCAACTTGATCGTGGTCAGTTTGTTCTCCAAAAAGTTGTCTATATATAAAAGAGAAACATTCTCCAGATGGCCCTGCACTTCTTCAATGACCAGGCGCAGTACCCTGCGCTGCATGGCCAGGGGTAGGCTGTAGAATTTTTTCTTGTCCAGCAAAGAACCTTTGCTGTTCTTTTCCTTGATCACAGCAGTAGCAAGGCACTGGCTCTCCCCTCTCAAATATTTTTCTTCCTCCTGCAAAATATCCGTCATGCGCAGGATGGTCTGACCAATATTGGGATTAAGTTTTTCCAGTTGAGGCAAAATACTCAAGCGTACTTTGTTGCGCAGATAGATGGGCTGGCTGTTGGTATGATCCAGGCAACAGGACTGCTTTCTGATCTTGAGAAAGCCCATGATCTCCTTGCGCCAGGTGGTCAAAAGCGGTCTGGCCACCGTTAAACCGTCGATATTCCGCAGGGGTTCTATACCCAACAACCCCTGATTGCCGCTGCCTCTGATCAACTTGATCAAGACCGTTTCCACCTGATCGTTGGCATTATGGGCCAGGACCAATTTACTTGCCCTCAATTTTATTGCTAGTTTGGCAAAGCAGTTAAAACGCAGCTGGCGGGCAGCATCTTCGATAGATAGTTTTTTCTTTTTGGCATAAGCGTTCGTATCGACCACGGATATATACACAGGCAACTTCAATTCCCTGCCCAACTTTTGCACAAATTTGGCATCGCGCTGTGAACTTTCCCCCCTTAACTTGTGGTTAACATGGACCAAAGAAAGATGTTTGTAACCTAGTTCCAACAAGACCAGCACCAGGCATACCGAGTCCGGACCACCGGAAATGCCGACCAGCAAATGGTCTTTGGGCGTAAAGAGCTCGTTCTTGATTATTAGGTCATTGATCTTCGTTAACATGATGTCTTTAGTATACAGTAGTCAGTAGTCAGTAGTCAGTAGTCAGTAGTCAGTAGTCAGTAGTCAGTAGTCAGAAAGCCTGAACGCAGGAAAGACAAGAAAGCAAGGATAACACTCCGTCATTGCGGGCGGAGCGAAGCAATCTCTTGTGACGAGATTGCCACGTCGGATGCCCGCAATGACGGTGGGTTATTCCACTAACCTGATGATCTCGACTTCCGTAACTCCAGTTATTCTAAGAAGCTTGTCCCTCGAGGTCTGTCCCTTGATGATCTCTATGTTCTGCTTGGCAATGTGCAAAGTTTTGGCCAGGTATTTGACCAATTCCTCATTAGCCTCGTTATCAACAGGGGGAGCGACCAATTTGATCTTCAGCCGGCCATCGGCCTGGAAGCCGATCAGCTGGTTGCGACTGGAGCGCGGCTGGAGCCGGATATTCAGAATTACTGCACCGTCTTTTTCCTTGATCTCCATCATTTAGAAAAGCAGGTTCATGATCGCGCTCTTGAGAAAACTCAATAGGAATAAGGCGATTATTGGCGAGATATCCAGCCCGCCCATTCGGGAAGGAGGAACGATACCCTGAATAGGACGCAGAATAGGTTCAGTTATCTGGTAAATTATATTGATCAGCGGATGGTACGGATCATGAGGGATCCAGGAGATTATTACCCGGATCAGGATCAGGAAGGACAAGACGCGAAATATGATATCGATCAGATTATAGAAGATCAATATATTACTCCTTCTTATATAACAATTCTAATTATGGTTTCCGCTGCCTAACGAGTAGCAACCTTCTGGCTTGCAGCCGGCTATTTATATGCAAGGGCGCTGCCCCTTGCACCTCCCGTCATTGCGAGGAGTCCCGCGCTTGTGCGCCATAGCGCTTCAGCGCGCAGGCGCATCGGGCGACGTGTCTCGATAAGTATTGCTTACCGAGATTGCCACGTCGGATGCCTCCTCGCAATGACGGAAGCCCCATCTATTTATTGCTAAGTTCGTCTGCTCTGTTCTTGGCAGCAATTATGGTATCTGTGATAACGTTCCGCCAGTTGTCATCGCTATTTAGCACTTTCAGCCCGGCTTCGGTCGTCCCTCCGGGAGAGGCTACCATCTGTACCAGTTCTGCCGGACTTTCAGCTCGGTCCAAGAGCATTTTACCCGCTCCTAAAATAGTCTGGGCAGTAAGCAGATGAGCAGTATGATCATCAAGACCGATAGCTTTACCCGCCTTGATGAACGACTTGGCCACTTCATAGACAAAAGCAGGACCGCTGCCGCTAAGACCAGTTATCGCATTGATCTGTCCTTCTTTGACCTCAAGCGTCCGGCCTACGGAGCTTAACAGGTCTTTGACCAATTCACGGTCTGTCCGGGAGACATTGTCCGAATAGCACACCGCGGACATCCCCTCGCCGACCAGGCAGGGAGTATTGGGCATCACCCTGGCCAAACTGGCTTCGGGCAGTTTCTCCTTAAGTTGTTTGAGCGTGATCCCTGCAGCTATGGAAATTACCAGACGATCTTTAACAATAGCGCCTAGCTCAGCCAAAACGTTATTCATGATCTGCGGTTTGACCGCCAGAAAGACGACATTGGAAGCTAAAACAATAAAGGGATTATCTTTGCTGGTCCCGATAGCCGGGAATTTTTGTTTGAACTTTTCCAATTGGTCAGGATCATTGTCACTGACCGATAATTTTACCGAAGGATATTTACGGGTAAAATCGCTGTCCTGCAGCAAACCACCACAGATAGCCGCAGCCATATTACCGGCACCAATAAACCCGATCTTTAAATTATTAACGCTCATTAGCCCTGGACTGTTGGCTGTCAACATTATCGATACCGCTTACGCCGGCATCTTCTTTATTGTCAGTTATATTTATATTGCTCGGCGTGAATAATAATATATTATCACCCAGCTTGCGATATTGGCCGTCTATGGCAAAGGCTGTCCCGCAGATAAAATCGAACAAGCGCTTGGCCTCGCCAACTTCCAGATATTTCAGGGAAATGATCACCGGAGTTCCCTCCCGCAAAGAATTAGCTATTTCGGTAGATTGTTCAGGGTCACGCGGCTCAATTATCCTGATCTGGAAATTTCCTTTTTTGAAATTCGTCGGGGGGAAATTACCCAAAGCTGTTTTCGGGATGACCCGCTGACCTGATTGTTCTTCAGCATCTTCCGGAGTAAACCCCATAATACCCATCGCCTTATCCCATACAGTAGCCATCGTTATACCTCCTGTTTAATTCATCTAAACAACGCCCGGCCTATCCGGACCATGGTAGAGCCCTCCTCTACCGCAACCTCAAAATCATCGCTCATCCCCATCGAACATTCTTTGAGCGCGGACCGATCAGCTAATTTTCTTAAACTTCTAAAGTAAGGTCTGACCTTTTCCTGATCATCCGTTAAAGGAGCCATGGTCATTAGCCCGACCAGTTCCACATTTTTTAACTCCCGGCACCGCCTGACCAGGTCAGGGACCGTTTCCGGGCCAAGTCCATGCTTGCTAGCTTCACCGGAAACATTAACTTCCAGCAAAACCTGTATCTTTTTCTCTGCAGATCGGGCTGTTCTATCGATCTCCAGTATCAGTTCCCAGTTATCCACGGAATGGATACAAGAAAAATTCGCCGTTACCTTCTTTGCCTTATTGCTTTGCAGAGTACCGATGAAATGCCAACTGAGCTCTTCTTCTGCCAGAGCAGTAAGCTTGGGCAAAGCGACCTGCAATCTGTTCTCCCCCACATCCCGCACACCACAAGCCAGCAATTCCCTGAACTCTTCTATACCTACGGTCTTAGTCACCGCGATCAGCCTAACGTCATTCGGATCTCTGCCGCCTTTTTTAGCGGCCAAATTAATCCGTTCCCTGATCTTGGCGACATTTTTTTCGATATTCAACTTGTTGATTATACTTTGGCAGGATAACAGATGCAACAAGATTTTTTAGGCACAAAGGCACTTAGGCACATAGGCACAAAGGTGAAGGTAAGATTTTTGCTCCTGGATCTGACTTTGTGCCTTGATGCCTAAGTGCCTAGTGATATACCTATTTATTATTGACGCCCCTTTCCATACCAGCTATATTGTTTTCTTCACATTAACAAGGAGGATCTTTTCCCATGCAAAATAACGATATTAACGGTAATTTAAAGATCGTCAGCGGATCCTCTCACCCCCAATTGGCTGAGAAGATCGCCGGGGAACTGGGGATCAAAACGGCCAAGATCAAACTCTCCAGGTTCTCCTGCGGTGAGATCTACGCCCGGATGGAAGAGAACGTCAGAGGCGCGGATACCTATGTTATCCAGACCTGCGGACCGAACGTCAATGATGATCTGATGGAACTTTTCATTATGGTCGACTCTTTGA
>JBAZXJ010000066.1:5570-7417 GCA_041659865.1 Candidatus Margulisiibacteriota bacterium
GCATCAACGCTGTTATCCCTCATTTTGGCTACGCCCGCCAGGACAAGAAATCCGCGTCCCGCGAACCGATCTCGGCCAAACTAGTCGCCGATCTTTTGACCGCTGCAGGGACCCAACGGATCATCACTATCGATCTTCACGCCGACTCGATACAGGGCTTCTTCAACTATCCAGTGGACCATATGACCGGGCTTTTGACCTTTGCTGATCATATCAAGACCCTGAATCTGAAAGACATAGTAGTAGTTGCACCTGATACCGGCCGGGCCAAGACAGCAAAGAAATTCTCCGACCATTTAGGTGCCCCTCTGGCCATTATGTACAAGACCAGACCGGAGCATAATGTCGCAGAGATCAGCCATCTGGTCGGCGACGTCAAAGGCAAGACCGCGATCCTGATCGACGATATGATCGATACGGCGGGAACTATTACCAAAGGACTGGAAACTATAAGGAATCACGGTGCCAACAAAGATATCTACCTGATCGCTACCCACCCGGTATTTTCCGGTCCTGCGGTGGACAGGTTATCAAAAGCTGGTTTTAAGGAAGTTATTGTTAACGATACGATACCGCTGCCGAAAGAAAAACAATTTCCCGGCCTTAAAGTCCTTTCCTGCGCCCCGCTTTTAGCGGAGGCGATCAAGAGAAATCACCAGAACCAGTCGATCAGCGAATTGTTCGATAGCTAACAGATACTGTCCGCCTGCGCCTATTGGCTATGGCGGACATAAGAAAAGCTAAGCGCCTTTGGCGCAAGATTTTCTAATGCCCCCGTAGCTCAGGTGGATAGAGCGACGGTTTCCTAAACCGCAGGTCGGACGTTCAACTCGTCTCGGGGGCACCAGCCTTCGCTCTTAAAACTTTTGGGAAAGTTTTAAGAGCTTCGGCTGGCAAGCCAGCTTATTTAATCTACGTACGATATGTTGCAGGAGATACCCAAAAGTTTTTAGAGCGAAGGCTGTCCGCCATAGCCATGCGTAGGCGGACAATTTACGAGAGCACTTCCGTATTGAAAATCGCTAATCAGTTCTAGTACAGTGTCTTCGACACTTTACGCAGATTATGCAGTTTGGCGTAGCAGGTCAGGACGTCGCCTTTTTCGATAACGTAATCAGACTTTGGCAAGGACCAGACCTTGCCGCCGCGTTCCACGCTCAGGATCAGAATATCCATTTCACGGAAGCCTAAGGACGCGATATTTTTACCGTCGTATTCACTATGGATACCAACATCGAGTTCCGCCACACCGAAGCCGTCATCCAGTTTTAACAATTCCTCAATGCGTCTTTTTTTCAGTTTACCGCTTTTGGTCAGGAGACTCTCCAGCCATTTACGGAACCAAAAGGAGAATTTCTGGCTGGTCACGATCTTGTAAATGACATAGATGACGGCCAGATACCAGAGCAGATTAATAGTAAATATATTGTTTTGGTACTGATGAAAAACACCAGCTATCAGAAGAATAACCCCGGCCTGCCCGATTATCATCAGGGCAGAAATGATCTGACGGCGCTGGCGGTTTTCCAGCATCTGTTCTGCTTCGCGGGTTGTAAAGCCGGTACCGGTAAGAGCGGAAATAGCCTGGAATTTGGCGGTATCGCGGTCCAGACCGGTAAAGGTCAGCAGGACCGTGGCGATCTCACTGATGATAAAAACGGCAAGGATGACGGCGAAGATTTCCATGTTAGGTCAATTTTGGCATAAGAAAGTTTTATTTTCAATGAGCGGGATGGGGATAAGAATTAAAGAAGAAAAGAAGTAAAGAAATATTATGAGAACGCAAGGAAGCAGAAAAGGGAGGAAAGCAAGAATAGTGAGCCGTCATTGCGAGGAGGCATCCGATG
>JBAZXJ010000067.1:0-7318 GCA_041659865.1 Candidatus Margulisiibacteriota bacterium
GACCGCTACTGCTGACGGTACCTATTCCTTTAACGGAATAGCAACAGGGGAGATCAAGATCAGAGTGGATAGCACTGGAAATTCCCAAACCACTTTTTATCCGAACTCGGAAGTGATCAAGAATGGGATAACCCTGAATATCCAGGCTGACCAAAATACTACGAATATAAATATAACGATGCAAACGATCAATTTGATCACTGGCAATGTGCAAGACGCTAACGGGAACCCCATCATCATGGCAAAGATAGAAGTATTTTACGGCTCCTGGAATTATCAGGCAGTAACGACGACCAATGTTAGTGGTGATTATACGATCTGGGTGCCATCCGGTTCTTATAAAGTAAGGGCTAGCACGGGGAATTATGTGGCACGTCTATATGGGGCGACCGTTGCTTCGCCCTGGGCAATTGGGACAACCGTGAACGTGGCTCGCACCTTTACGACAGGCGGGATCAACTTCCAGCTGGCTATGGGGGGAGGTCTGGCGGGACTAGTACAGGATATCAGCGGTAACGTTTTGAGCGGGGCCAAGCTGGAAATTCTCTCAACCACAGGCAATTACATCGTTGAAACAGTTTCCTCCGCGGACGGCCGTTATGTTTTTGCCGGTATCCCTACAGGCCAGATCAAGATCAGGGTCTCCACTCTGAACATCACCAGATATTATAATAACGCTCTAAATATTAATAACGCTGCTGTATTGACCATAACCGCAAACCAGGATCTGAGCAGTGTGAATTTCCAGTTACGGCTTAATGCTGTTCAGACCACTCTGCAAATATCGATAACTACACCGTCCAGCCTGATCGTTGAAGATCGGGTGTTCTACCTGGAAGGCACGGTCAGCTATTTGTTCATTCCTACGATAAATGTCTTCAATGTCTCTTCCGGGAAAGTGATCGATACTGTCCTTAACGGCAGTTCCTGGATCGTCAGCCCAAGTATCTATCTTAGCACTGGCAACAATCAGTTATTGGTCTATGCTGAGGATGTCTCTGGTAATGTCAGCACAGCGTCCATAACTGTGAAATTAGTGCAGCGAACGATCAGCATGGCTGACACTGTACTCGGTGTCACTGTCAGTGCTGAAGCGGAAATGGGCGCCTATCCAACGAACAGTGTGTTAAGCATAACCGCGATCAGCACAAGTAATATCACCGCTAGCGCAGGTATCGCCCCGACCGGCACGAATTTTGTGCTTGGTCTTGATATTACGGTTTCACCTTCGATCACCAGTTTAAATGCGCCGTTAAATATATCCGTACTATTACCGGCTGGGATCAGCACAAGCAAGATCAGTGTTCTTTACTGGTCTAATTTGGCAGGAGCCTGGAGTAGCACAGGGATAAGCAATGTTTCTGTAAATGGCCGTAGTTTGTATTTTACTACAACCCACTTGTCTAACTTTGCTGTGCTTTCCGGTGCGCTGAACAGCAGGGCACCGACCATCGACCTGATACCAGTTTACGAAGCGATAGCAGGGGAAGCTTTGACCATCAATGTTACCGTCAGCGATGAAGCCAGCGTTAACCTGGTGCAACTCCTGTATCAAGACAGCACGAGCAATTCGGTCGTTTCGATAAACATGATATCTTTGAGTAACAATGTGTATTCTGCGGTCATCCCTGCCTCGGCTTTGACCAATACGGCGAATATCTCTTATTGGATACTGGCCACTGATGGGACTTATTCCAGCAGGACCGCGACCTTTAACCTGAGGATAAAAACTCTGACCAGCGCAGGCTCAGCTATTTCTGAACTGGTAAACTACCCTAATCCTTTTGCTGCAGCCGGCACTACTTTTTACTATGTGCTTTCGAACCAGGCAGACGTTGTGATCGAGGTTTACACGATCCGTGGGGAGAAGATAAGAACCTTGCGGGCTGCTGCTGGTTCGGAAGGCGGCAAGCGGGGCGTGAACAGGATCGCCTGGTCAGGCCAGAACGATTTTGCCGAAGACCTGGCAAATGGAGTATATTTGTACATCGTTAAAGTAAAGGATGCCAGCGGCAGCGAGTCTGTAAAGAAGGGCAAGTGCGCCGTACTAAGATAGGAGACAGAAGACAGAATTCAGGAGTCAGCAGAAAGAAAACCATAGAGTATTCTGTCTTTTGACTCCTGTCTCCTGACTTCTGAAATAGAAAGGATCATATCGTGATAAGGATCTACATAATCGCCATCGCCTGGATGCTCCTGACCAGTCTGGCCCATGCCGGGGTCGGCATCGATACACTGGATGAAGGTACTGGCGTCAGGGCTGCTGGTATGGGTGGCGCTATGGTTGCCGTTGATGGGGACATTTCAGCTCCAGCTTTTAACCCGGCAGGTTTGGCCAGCTGCAAAAGACCGCAAGCGATGAGTTCCTCGACCCAATTATTTGGCGGCGATCTTTCCCGTTTTGCCCTTGATGGTGTTTATCCGATATGGGACGGAGTGGCCGGATTGAACTTTATTCAGGAGGGTGTTAACGACATTCTCTTGACCAGCGCGGACAGTTCGAACCAACCGGTGATCAACGGCTCCTTTACCGCCAGCTATCGCTGTCTAAACTTTGCCTATGCCAAACAACTGGATAACAAAACCTATGTTGGAGGTAATTTCAAGTACTTATCAGCTGAGCTGAACAATGCCTCTGCTAGCGGGTTTGGTCTGGACCTTGGGGTCTGGCGCAAGCTGGAACAGGGCTACACGGTGGGTGCTGTGGCAAAGAACATTTTGCCAGTATCTCTTGGCTGGTCTACCGGCGCCAAGGATGAGATACCGTTGAAGATCGTCATTGGCTTCAGCTATGTTGCCAAGCTTTGGGATAGGAACATCCTCTTGGTCGCTGATTCTGAGTTGATCGTAAAAAATCGCCCAGCAAAACAGTCCTTTGGGTTGGAATATACTGTCAGCAAGGACAAGAACATGTCTGCTGTAGTAAGGCTTGGTTATAACAAAGCCAGCAATATCACTGCGGGTCTGGGACTTTCGTACCAGGATTTTCGCTTAGATTACGCTTATCAGGACCATTCCCTGGGCAGTTCCAGCCAGATCGCGCTTGGCTATCTAATTTAGTTGCTTTTTGTTTTCCAATTTGTTAGGTTTATAAATGGCTTGAGAAAGGATATCTGAAAAATGATCAAGATGGAATTAGGGGGCCTTGGTTTTGACCCCCGGAATATGTCGCCGATAGTGCTTCTGCGCGATAGTGAAGAACGTAATTTCTTGCCGATCTGGATCGGTATGTTCGAGGCTGCGGCCATAGCGATGGAGCTTCAGGGCTATAATCCTTCGCGTCCAATGACCCATGACCTGCTCTGCGATGTGATCGATAAATCCGGCTTGTACGTCAATAAGGTCATTATCAGCGAGGTCAAGGATGATACTTTTTACGCCCTGGTGGAATTAGCTCCTGAAGATATCGACGACGGGGATCTAAGAGAAGAAGATTACATCCGGCTTGATGCACGGCCCAGCGATGCTATCGCTATAGCGGTCAGGACCGCCGCGCCGATCTTTGTCAGCGAAACGGTCATGGTCAAGGCCAAGGTGGTCAATTCCGAAAAAGACAAGGAAGAGACCAAGAAATTCCAGGAATTCATCGAAAACATCAATCCGGAAGATTTTAGCAAATATTACGACAAACATTGATCTGAATATACAGCAGTTATTGTAGCGGCAGGCCTTGCGCCTGCTCCAGAAAAATAAGGGGGATTTTTTAAGATGACCAACGATATAGAATTAGACCTTAGCAACGAAGAGGCCAGAGACGTTAATGCCGGAACGGTAAATATGCTTAGATCCGGGGCCAGAGGCATCCATGCCCAGGGGGTAACCCTTAATCAAAGCGCTTGCCAGGCAGTGGAAGCGGATACTGTTAATATCAATTATGGCGGTACCGGTATCATTCGCAGTAAGAACGTCCAAATTGAAAAAGGCGGAGCGGGGATAATTAACGCGGGGAATGTAACTATTAGCGAAGGTGGTGCAGGCGTGATCAGGGCGGCCAAGATCGAAGCTGACCGGGTAAGTTCTGTTTTTTTGATGGCTGATGAAGTAAGAGGTGATGTTAAGACCGTATTTGACCGCAAATCGACCATTATCCTTGGTAGTATTTTGGGCGGCGCGTTCGTATTATTAGGCGTACTTAAGCATTTAGTCTTCAGGAATAATAACAAGGAAGCGTAGGGTGATGAATGAAAGTAGTAGAAACTAAAGATAATCGTTCCTATGTCCGGCAAAAGACCGTAACGTATTCCAAGGCGATAATTGTTTCCTTGACCCGTCTTTGCCGCAATAAATGCGGTTATTGCGATTACCGGGATGAAAAATCTAACCTGACCGTACCTTACCAGACGATTAAAGTCGCCAAAGATGCCCGCGAACAGGACTGCCGTGAAGCCTTATTCACTGCCGGCGAAAGACCTGACCGCTACAGCGTTGTTCGTTCAACCCTCGATGTTTGGGGTTTTACCTCATATATAGATTATGTAAATACTATCTGTGAGCTTACTTTTCTGGAAGGCCTCTTGCCTACGATCGATGTCGGCTATTTGTCCATGGATGAACTCAAGCATATCCGCCGGATAACCGCTTCGATCAGAATGATGGTAGATAGTACAGATAAAAGCTTATTAAAAAAAGTTTCCCACCAGCATTCTATTGGGAAAGACCCTGCATTAAGACTGGAATTCATCAGAAATGCCGGGATCCTGAAAGTACCGGTAACTACAGGGATAATGATCGGCATCGGCGAGTCCAAGACCGCTCGCAAAGAAGCCTTGCATGCTATTCGTGATATCCATAAAGAACTGGGGCATATCCAAAATGTAGTTATCCAGGAATTCGTTCCCGGCAAAAAGGCCTTAATGAAGGGAATTAAGGCTCCAACTACCAGCGACCTATTAGATACTATTGAATTGGCCAGAGAGATCCTTCAGCCGGAAATAGCGATAACTGTCCATCCCAAGGACAAACAGAACATAATTAATTATATCAAGGCCGGTGCTTCAGACCTGGGCAGCTTGTCTGAACCTTATTGGCCGTTGATCAATTCTATCCAGTCAACTCTGGCCAAAAAAGGCTATGAACTGCGCAAGCGATTGCCGATCTTTGAGAGTTTTATCTTAAATAAATGGTACTCCCGCAAGTTAGGCCAGATCATGGACCGTTACCGTCTGATGCTAAAACAGGATTTTGATAAACGTGAAGACGTCATTTCCAAGGTCAAGCCGGACCTGGTCCTGGCCTAGGAATAAATATGGACTGGTTATATTCGGATACCGTAAAATCTCATTTCCAGAACCCTCACAACATCATGGAGGATGAAAGCTCCTTTAAGGATGACGGCAAAGGCCTGGTCGGCAACCCGCAATGCGGGGATATGATGCTGGTCGCGATCAAGGTAGATAAAGAATCCCGTAAGATCAAAGATTTCAAATGGAAAACCTACGGCTGTGCCAGCGCTGTCGGCAGTACCTCAATGCTCTCCGAAATGGTTCTGGAGAACGGTGGTATGACCCTGGAACAAGCCTGGCAGATCAAGCCCCAGGACATCATGGACCGTTTAGGCGGTCTGCCCCAGCATAAGATCCATTGTTCCGTCCTGGGCGATAAAGCCTTAAGAGCGGCCATTACGGACTATTACAGAAGAACTGACCAGGCAGACAAGATACCGACCGATAAGGGCAAGGTGATCTGTAACTGCCTGAACGTGACCGATACCGAGATCAGGGAACTGGTCGAGGACGGGGTTAAAACCTTTAACGAACTTCAGGAACGGACCAAGATCGCTACCGGCTGCGGCAAGTGCAAAGATAAAGCCATTAAACTATTCGAGGAGTATTTGAAGGTCGGGGTAAAGGTAGGACATTAGGCCCAAAGACATCAATTCGCAAAGTATTATATATGGGCACGTAACGCGTGCCCTTTTTATTTAGTATACCCATCCGTCATTGCGAGGAGGCATCCGACGTGGCGATCTCTATAAGTATTGCCTGCCGAGATTTATGTATCGTTTGATCTTAAAAATGCCGATTGCCATAAGGTCAGGGATAGGGGATAATATTAAATAACAATAAATACTAGGAGGATTTCGTGAAAAGATCATTATTTGGGATCCTGATCTGGGCCTTTCTATCCGTCGCTGTCTTTGCCGTGCCTAACCAGTTAACCTACTCGGGAAGATTGCTACAGAACGGTGCGCTAGTTAATTCCACCTTGACCATGACGTTCAAAATCTGGACTGATCCAACTGCCGGCGCTCAGATCTGGTCTTCAAGCATTATAAATGTTGATGTTAACCAGGGCATCTACAGCGTTGTTCTTGACCAGGTAAGTCCTAACGTTTTTAGCGGGGACAACGCTTACCTGGAAGTTACCATCGGAGCAGAAACCCTTAGCCCTAGAACTAGGATCAACAGTGTAGGGTATGCTTTGCAAGCGGCTTCTGTGACTGGTTTATCTAATGTTTTCCCTTCTTCAGGGAATGTCGGCATCGGGATGACCGCTCCCTGGAATCCTTTGCATGTAAAATCCCCCACCGTTAACACTCAAACAAATCTCTTGGGGCAGAGTACGCTTGGAAGCCTAGGCCTTGAGAGCACCGAGATCTCGAAAACTATTGGCAATGGCCCGGCTTTGGAATTTATTTCTCCAGCAGATACAAATGGCGGTAACAAATACGCTCAATCAAGGATACTCGGTTCAGTTGATAATACTATTACCAGTACCGTGGCTGGCAGAATGTATTTACAAACAAGAGCTGGATACGATGGCAGTACTTTCCCTTGGGTAAATAATATAGTGCTTACTAGCGCCGGTAACGTCGGCATCGGAACGACAAGCCCAGGGGCAAAATTGTCCATTGCGGCGGCGTCAAACGAGGTCGAAGGTGAAACCATACGATTTAACAGGACAGACGATCCTTACAGATATAACTCTTTTTATAATACCGCGTCTGCCGCGCCTTCCTTATCAAAGATGACCTTCAAGGTACATAACGCAGTGACTACTACTTCGCAGGTTTCAGTTATGACATTAAACGGCGCCGGAAATGTCGGCATCGGGACCATGTCGCCCTTATACAAACTGGATGTTGCCGGCGCGGTCAATGTTAGCACGAACCAAAACTCGGCCTGGGCGTCGCAAGTCTTGAACAGTGGTTCGACGAACGCGCATGGACTGTATGTGAATATCGGGGCTTCCAGCACGGGAGTCCCCTTCAGGGTCGATAAAGGAGGTTCCTCCTTGTTCCAGGTCGACAATGCCGGCAACGTTGGTATCGGAACAGCGAGCCCGGGTACCTATATCAATTCTGGCGCTTATTTTAAAC
>JBAZXJ010000068.1:0-7297 GCA_041659865.1 Candidatus Margulisiibacteriota bacterium
GCGACCCGGGAATGCCGGGCGGAACCATAGAAAGAGGATATTCAGTTCTGAAATACTTAGCGGTATCAGAATCTTGCGGTAAACTGGCTAGCGGAGCCCGGTCAAAGATCGGCCGGCCAGCTAATATATTAGAGACGACCAGCCAGAGCGGCATATAGCGGTGCGCGCCGCTGCCAGCGTGATTTGTATATAACGGCAAATAACTTTCAACTTCTTCCAGTAATTTTGGACTGGCCTGCAGCTTGGGAATTATAGTTCGTTCAACGATAGCATAACGTTTTTCATCATTACCTTCATCGATCCCGAACATGGAAGCCAGGGCTTGGACGAACAATAACATGCGCATATTTTCAGGGTAATTAGCATTGCTAAGAGGGTGTGAGGAGGGCAGGCGCTGGGCAAGCTTTACGATCCATTCGGACTGGTCCGGGTTTGGCACATAACCGATCCAGGGCGAATATCTTCCGCGGCACGGCTTGGCGCTGATTATTTTACGGTTCATGCGCTGCCTTGCCCCTGCCGCGATCGCCGGCTTATTCTTTGGGCATCCCTTCCGGTGTGCCAAGTTTCTCTTTAAACTCGCTTAACCAGGACCGGAATTCCTTGTTCTTTAGCAGATCCAACGATTTACCCAATTCGCTGATGATATCTCTGACATCTTCAGAACCGATGGACAGTCTCCAGCCAAAAGGAGTTATCCCGCTTTTGAGCTTTTCGGTTTCATCCATGAAGCGGTGGACCATGAACCAGGAGTTCTGGATCAGGGTCTCGACTTTGCCCAGGCTAACCCCCAAGCTGATGAAGGACTGCAGCCCCAAAATATCACCAAAGGCTTCAGAATCTTCCTTGCTTAACTGCTTGTCATCAAGTTCAAAATGCAGGATCGAGCCGTAGCCTTCGCCGGTGAACATCTTGTCGGCCATTTCTTTATAAGGAGGCAAACCAGGATAGTTGACCTGTTTGATCAAGGGATGTGAATTAAGAAAAGTAGCAACTTTCATCGCGTTAGCGGACTGGTCCTTGACCCGCAAATGCAGGGTCGGCATGCCATGGGCGAGAACGGCGTTGGCATCAAGCCCGGACATATTAAAACCCATGTCCTTTTGGAAAACCAGCATCGGCGTGTACTCTTTCCAGTCGATCAGGGAAACATAACCCCAGACGACCCCGTCCAGACCGCCGGTAAAGAATTTTGTACCGCTATGGATGATCCTGATCTTTTTTTCCGGATCCCAGTTAACTACTTCGACCGGCTTCTGGATGATCGGGCTGGCGAAAGTATTGTCGACTATGATCTCTTTAATATTATGCTTTATGGCTAATTTATAAACTTCCGGCAGATCGATCATCGCCATGGTCGGATTCGCCGGTGTTTCCAGATATAATTTATACGGGTTGTATTTTTTGATCGCTTCTTCCAGCGCCTGCATATTGGTAAAGTCAGCCGTATAGGACTTCATGCCCAACTTTGAATAGATATGGTCGAACGCCCCGCGGGTACAATCATAGATCGGCGCGGAACGCAGAAAAACCTCCCCCTGGGGCATGTTGAACATCACGGCCATGTGGGAAGCAGCAACCCCTGAAGGTGCGAGGATCCCGCCCGGCACTCTTTCCAGATAGGAGATTATCGCCGAAAGCAAATAATGTTGATGCGAACCCAGCCGGCCGTATAGGAATTGACCGCCAAATGGATATTGCACGGCATTGCTATGCACGTCCTTCGGAGCGAACGCCGGGATACTGCCAAAGGCCCAACCGCTGATCCCTGAAGTCGGGAAATGAAAATTGGCCGTGACCGGACCCTGTTTGATCAAGGGCCTTTTATGCTCACCTTTGGCCCAATTCGACTGGTCAGTACCGATCAGGCTGTGGTTCTCCAGCCCTATCACGCAAATGGTCTTGTCGGAATAATTGAACTGCTGTTTGAACTGAAAGAGGATGACTTTTTTCATTGACCGCTCATTTCTGAAATTAAGATGGGAGCACAGGCTCCATCTTGTTATCGGCAGAAATTCAGCCAAGTTTCATTATATTTTGCGAGGTGTTAAAGCAGCTTTCCAGCTAGCCCCAGCATGGCCTGCTTATCTTCCGCTGACAGCGTAGCTTTGGTGTAGTTAAGTTCTTCATATTTAGCGACCAGCGTGACCATGGCGTCAGCCTTCTCCTCTTCCTTGATCTTTGCCCTGATCATGACCTGTGTGGCGCCGGCCAGGTTGAATTTATACTTGACCTTGGCTAATGCAGTTAAGAAAGTCTGTAGTTCACGCGCAAAAGCCTGGTCGTCAGCTTTGTTATGCTGTTTTAAGCCTGAATACTGTTTTTTCAGACGGATCACCGGTGCGGACCGCCAACGTATGAACAGAAAGACGATCGCAGTTATTGCTAATACTCCCGCAAGCCATTTAAGTATTTCCAGAGCGTTCTGCTTGAGCGAGTGCAATACATTTTTGTCGAGCCTGATCTCTACGGCGCCCTGCTGTAATTGAATTCCAGATGCTGCCGTTGTCGAAGGACTGAGCGCAGACTGCCCGCTACCTTGCTCTACGCTGAACTCGGGAAGACTTGCTTCTGCCGTTCGATAAGCGCCTGCGCCGGGATCAAAATAGCAGAATTCGATCTTCGGCAGTTGGATCGTTCCGCTCTGGCCTGGGGTCAGGAAGTAGGTGAACTTCTTTTGTACCTGTAAACTGCTGCTTCCCGCGTTGTTCATGCTGTCCAGGTACCAGGTCACGCCGTCTCCTTCGGGAAGCTTCAAGGCATTGACCATATCAGCGTTGCCCCTTCCGGTCACGGTAACTTCAAGTGGAATGGCTTCGTTGGTCCTGGTGCCTGGCTTGGGCGCGAATTTAAGCGCGATACCAAATGAGCCGACCGCTCCGGAAAAATTCTCCGGCTGAGGTTGGGGCAAGTCAATGATCCGTACCGACGCTAGCGGCGAAGACTGTGTTTTCACCCCTTCAAAAGGATTATCCACATATTGGACCTGTACTGCCGGAATGGACTTTGTTCCGGCCGAACTGGCATATATTGCTTTGCTGAAATTGAGCATCTGAAAATTTTTCCCGGAGCGGGTAACGGTCTGTACTTTAAGATCTTTTAGCTCCTTGGGATTGGGTTCAGCAACAAAACCATCAAGCACGGGAAAGTTGAAAGCCGGCCCCTGTTGAAAACCCCGTTCAAAAAGCAGGCGCAGGTCCAGCATGGTCTTTTCTCCGCGGTACAAGGTGTATTTCTGCGGTGTATATTCCACGATCACCTGCTGGGCCGGAACACTTCTTTGCATCGCTTGCTGGCGTCCGCCGAAGCGCGATGCAAAAAAATCTTCGCCGAAAAAGTCATCCATAAAAGAACGTCTGCCTCCTCCGCCCTGGGCGCTGGCATTTGGGGTCACGTAACCGGTGACAGTTACTGCGATGGGCTGGGTACGGAAAGTATTGCCTTGCAGTTCAAATTGAAAAACCGGAATTCGTGCTGTCCCCTGGCGTTGTGGTCTCAGGGTGAAGATAAAGGACTTGGAGCTGGTCTGCTGGCCGTTGATGATCTGGATCTGGGTCGAAGATGACTGGCCAAGAACAACAAAATCCGTCATGGCCGGCAAACTGAAGCCAGGCAGGTTCTGGGAACCGTCCAGCGATAGTGTTAAGGTTAAAGTATCATTTATCGGCAAAGACTGCTTGTCGACAGAAGTGTTGATCTGGACCACGTCACCCGCCAGCAGGCTAAGCGACAAGATCCCAACTAAGAATGAACTACCAATCCTTTTCAACTTTACGCTCCCCATTGTTCTTCGGCATGCTCTGCCTCAGATCATTTTGCTCTTGTTGTTTAAAAGCGTCCAGGGTCTTTTCAGCGTTCTGCTGCTGTTGGCTTTTGCGCTGGGACTGCTCCTGTTTTTTATCTTGCGGCTGCCCTTGTTGCTTGTCCTGCTTGTCCTGCTTCTGGTCTTTCTTGTCTTGCTGGCTCTTGCCACCGCCCTGCTGTTGCTGTTGAACTATCTTAGCATTATTGGCCAGTTCCAGATTGTATTTTATTTTTTTGTTCCGCGGATAAAGTAAAAGCCCCTGACGATATAACTTGATCGCTTCTTTGAATTCAGTCTGGCGGAATTGCTGATTTCCCTGATTATAATAGACTTGTGCTTTCTCTCGTTTGTTAGCCTTGGGGTCCTGCAAGACCAGTTGATAATAATTGTTCGCCTTATCTTTGTCATTCATTGCCGTGTACAAGATCCCTTTATTAAAGGCCAGCTGCTTCCGGTTCGGCAATTTATCGTAAACTGCTTCTGCTTTTTTCGGGTCACCTTTTTTGATATAGGCATTGCCCTTACGGATCATGGATGCGTGCCGTATGTCAGCCAGGCATGAATGTCCGAGCGTGAAACAGAAGATGCCAAGTAATAAAAGAGTTTTTACTTTGCTCATTTTCTATCCTTTATCATATAACTGGCCAGCAGTAACAAAAATCCGATCAGCAAAAAGTATTGATAGCGTTCCTGATGAATAGATATCCTGGTCTCGCCAAGTTTTCCGCGCTTGTAACGTTTAAGATCATCCAGAAGGGTCGACAAGGTCTTGTCATCGGAGTCAAGAAGATACGGCCCGATAGTCGCAATCTTCTTGAGGCTTTCCACGTCCACATGTGAGATCACCACGTTACCTTGTTTGTCTTTCTTGTAACCCTGGCGAGTACCATCGGCATTGATATTGGGCACGGGCTGGCCGCCGCCACTGCCCACAGCAACAGGAATAACGATGATGTTCTTGTCACGGCTGCCGGAGCTGATCGAATCCAGACTGCCTTCGTGGTTCTCGCCGTCCGTAAAGATCAGCAGCAGCTTATCCTGAGGGCTGTTCATCTCGAATAACGGTACAGCCGCCTGATAAGCAGAGACCAGGTTGGTCCCCTCGACCGCTTCCCGGTAATTGGTCATCGCTCTTAAGAACATATCGCTGGCATTGTAGTCCAGGGTCAGAGGACAGATCGCCGTAGCCGAGCCGGAAAAGGTAACTAACCCTACCCTGTCTCCGCTTAACTGAAGCAATAATTTCTGGATCTCCATGATCGACTTGGTCAGACGATTAGGCTGGAGATCTTCGGCGAACATAGAAGCAGAAACATCTAATGCGATCACCAGGTCCAGGCCGGTCCTTGTCACTTGTTCTTTGCGCAGTCCCCACTGCGGACGTAGGGCGGCCGTTAACAGAAAGATCAGGGCGAGCACAAACAGAGCGTGTTTTAACTTTACTCTGGACGCCGACTGATCGATCAGCGGAGTTAAGGTGGCTAGCGCACCCAGCTTGCTTAAGGCCTGCAGTTTTTTGCGTTCGCTCCAGAGCATAAAGAAATACACCGCGACAGGAATAGCGATAACGATCCAGAACAAATGTAGATATACTATGTTCATGGCAGTACCCTCAAAACCGTTCTTTTCAGTACCCACTCCAGCAGGACCAGTAGAATACCCAGCCAGAGAAACAGCTCAAAGTTCTCTTTATATTGAAAGCTGATATTGGTCTTGAGCTTGACCTTTTCCAGTTGATCGATGGTCTGGAAAATACCTTGAAGCTGGGCATTGTTCCTGGCCTGGTAATAGCGTCCTCCGGTCAGATCGGCGATGTTGACCAGCTCATCAGCGTGCAGTTTGGTCAAAGCCAGGGTCCCATCCGGGAAGGGGGCATATTGTTTGCCCTGCGGCGTCATAACTGGCATCGGCGCACCTTCTTCCGAGCCGATACCTATCGTATAGATCCGCACGCCCAGGTCCTTGGCCAACTTGGCCGCTTCTATCGGACCTATTACGCCGGTATTACTTTCTCCGTCGGTCACCAGGATCACCAGCTTCGACTTGGCTTCGCTGTCACGGATCCTGTTCAGAGCGTTAACGATGGCCTGGCCGATCGCGGTAGCATCACCGGCAATGCCGATGGTTATTTTATCGATCAGATTGACGATCATTTCCCGGTCAAAGGTCAGCGGCGCTTTGGTGATCGCGCGTTCGCCAAAGACGATAAAGCCGATCCGGTCATTCTCCCGGCGCAGGACAAATTCCTGGATGATCTTTTTGGCAGCGGTCAGGCGGTCAGGCTGGAGATCCTCGGCCGCCATAGAGCCCGAAGCATCCAGGCAGATCATCATGTCCACGCCTTTACGGAATATTTCTTTTTGCTCCATGGCCTGCTGCGGCCTGGCCAGCGAGATGATCAGCAAGATCAGTGCTAACACTTTCAAGGTCAACAACAAATAGTCCACCCAGGCCATTTTTCTTACCGCGCTGTTCGTTACCTGGTTCACTGCCGAAAAGAAAAGTATCGCGCGCGGTTTTTTGATCTCCCAGTAGATGAATACAGGGAGCAGCAACAATAACCATAAGGCTCTGGGCTCGGCAAAGTGGTTCATACTTGAGCCTCCTCTGCCTGCTTAGGTTCATGAGCTTTAAGAAAAACCAGCGCGGTCTTTTCAAATTCAAGGAACTCATTTGGATCCGGATAATACTTGGCGAACTTGACCAGATCAGCGCTGTCCAGACAAGCCAACAGCGCCTCCTGTTGCGCCGCCGGCCGATGTTTTAACAGTTCTTTGCTCTCTTCGCTGGTCAGGTCCAGAAGGTCCAGGTCTGACTCTATTTTAAAAATATTCTTGAGTATTTCCGAAGCCTTTACATAATACTCTTTCACGTTATCCGGCATTTCGGTCAGCGTAAAATATTTGCAGGCTTCTGCCCAGCGGTCGTGCTTTTGCTCCGGAGTAAGGATGGTCTGGCGCAGTTTGACTTGTTCCTGATATTTGACCCAACCAAAAGCACCGCTAGCTATCAGAATAAGGACCAGCAATAACAGCAGCAGGTCGGAATAATCCTGATAAGGCGGAACATCGTCCTGTAATTTAATATTCTTTGTCGTGGTGATCACTGTGTTGATGGTCACCGCGACGGCATCGATGGCATTGCCGAAAATATCTGCCGTTGGAAAATTGATCACTCCTACTTTAAAGGAGACCACCTTGGCTTCAAATACCGTCTTGTTCTTTTTGCTGGTCACCGACTGGGTAAGGACCAGCACGTCCTCGTTGCCCGACGGGTCCTGGAAGGATAGGCTGATCGAAGGGATCGCCGGTAGTGCTGGTAGTTCATAGCGATAGGTAAAGACATCTCCCACGGTTTTGTGGCCCTTGGATACATAGGGAATAACTGGCGTCATCACGGCTTGGGCGATCAGGCCGGATAGTAGAAATATAAGTATTGTGGCACTATATCTTTTCATTTAGTAGCGTCTTCTGCTCGTCCTTCTTTTGAAAT
>JBAZXJ010000069.1:0-7262 GCA_041659865.1 Candidatus Margulisiibacteriota bacterium
TTGCAACAAGCGAAAGGGGGATGTGGACCTGCAGACCGTTAATTGGATCGTAAAAAATAAAGGAGAAAGTTCATCATGATCAAGGGATCAGTATTAATTAGTTTGTTATTATGGTTGTTATTAAGTTCAGCAGCCTCTGCGGATAACAAGATGTTCGCCTTTGCGTATACCGCGGAAACCTTGCCCCAGGGCTGGTCAGAACTGGAGTTCTATCTTGACGGCTCGACCACTGACCAGAACGATCCCTTGGCTTACAAGTATAAATATCAGCTCGAGTATGAATATGGGTTAAGGGAGGGTCTGTCCCTGGGGATCTATGGCGTACTGGAGCAACAATTCCTGACTCCGGGAGGGGCGGGGCATAATGAGCTCCAGTACACCCAAACTAAGTTCAAATCCGTTTATAATCCCTGGGGCATAGGCAGGAACATCGTGGATATCGCCTTCTACGAAGAACTAAAATTAGCTCCCCAGAAGCATAGCGTGATAGAGGGCAAACTGCTCTTAAGCAAGCGTTTCGGCAGCTGGATAATGGCAGCGAACTATATTATCGAGCGGGAAATGGCTGCCAGTGGCGGAACTAAACAAAAATATTACCTGGGCCTAGCGTATACTTTCGATCGACTGACCAGTGTAGGGGTGGAGTATAGCAGTGAAACAGGTTTGGAGCGGCCTAAACAATACATAATACCTCAGGCTAAGTTCAAATTGGCGGACAAATGGGCGATGAACATTGCTTATGGCAATCCGGCAAACACCTACGCTGCCGGGCAGCCCTTCGTTCGAATGATCGTTTCGCATTTGCTGTGATAGATCGGTCAAGATATGATATATTCAAGTACGATCATGAGTGAACACCAAGGAACTGCGAAAATAAGCGAAAATGGATCGCGGGAATTACGGCTTAGCGAATTGCGTACCGGGGAGTCCGGCCGGATCCTGCGCCTGGTCGGCAGTGGCGAGGTCCATCGCCGTTTGCTGGATATGGGACTGGTGACCGGCACGGAGTTCAAGGTAGCCACTGTTGCCCCCCTGGGGGATCCGATAGGTCTTAAATTGAGATCATTTAGCATGAGCCTGCGCAAAGAGGAAGCAAGCAAAATAATCGTGGAAAGAACCAATGGCTAAAATTGAACTTACCGTTGCGATAGCCGGGAATCCTAATTCTGGAAAGACCAGCCTGTTCAATATCTTGGCCGGCGCGCATCAGCATGTGGGCAACTGGCCTGGCGTGACCGTTGAGAAAAAAGAGGGCTTTTATGAAAATGACCAGTATAAAATAAAACTGGTCGACCTGCCGGGGACCTATAGCCTTAGCGCTTACTCACAAGAGGAATTGATCACGCGCAACTTTATTCTGCGTGAAAGACCAGACCTCGTTATCGATGTCCTGGATGCTACCAATATCGAACGTCATCTCTACTTTGCTGTCCAGTTAATGGAGCTTGCCTGTCCGGTCGTTCTCGCGCTGAACATGTGGGATGAAGTGGAGGCTTCCGGGATCAAGATCGATCATGCGTTGTTGTCCTCTTTGCTGGGCGTGCCGATCGTGCCGATCTCGGCGGTCAAAGAACAAGGCATAGAACAACTGCTGGGGACCATAACTGGGTTTGCATCCTCCGCCAGAGTATCTAGTAATAAACTGGAATATCAGGCCGATCTTAGCGAAGAGATCGATAATCTGGCCTTGATCCTGGCGGAAGATCAGGTCTTGGCGAAAAGTTATCCGTTAAAATGGCTGGCCTTAAAATTGATCGAGCAGGATCAGGAAGTGTACCAGCTGGTCCATGAACGCGCGGTCTGGTTGAGAGGGCGGGCCGTACTGGAGAAAGCCATTAAGCACTTGCAGGGCCATTTTGACCGCTCTCCGGAAAGTATCGTTTCCGAATCAAGATATGCCTTTATCAATGGTGCAGTAAAGGAAACGGTCCAGGTCCCACTGCGCAAAGAACGAACTCTCACCGAGATCATCGATAGTATCTTGTTGAACCAGATCGTCGGCTTACCCATATTTCTCTTTCTGCTTTGGCTGGTCTTTCAGGCGACCTTTCGTCTGGGCAAGATTCCGATGGATTGGATCGAGCAGTTCTTCGTTACCTTGGGCAATCTGGCCGTTCGCTATTTGCCTGATAGTACGTTGACCTCCTTGCTGAGGGATGGAGTGATCGCGGGGGTGGGCGGGGTCCTGGTCTTCGTTCCGGCGATCCTTTTGCTGTTCTTTGCTATTTCTATTCTGGAAGACAGCGGTTATATGGCCAGGGCCGCCTTTTTGGTGGACAGGATAATGCATCGCTTCGGCCTGCATGGCCGGTCTTTCATCCCTATGGTCCTGGGCTTTGGCTGTTCGGTCCCAGCATTTATGGCCTGTCGGACGCTGAAGAACGAAGCTGACCGCTTAACGACCATGCTGGTCATCCCTTTTTTGAGTTGCAGTGCGAAAATACCGGTATATGTGCTTTTGATCGGGGCTTTTTTCCCGGTACATATGCAAGGTAATATCATGTTCGGTCTATACATGCTGGGCGTGGTCATCGCCTTGATCGCTTCTGCTTTATTGAAACGCTTTTTGTTCAAGGGTCTTTCCGAACCGTTCGTAATGGAACTGCCGCCTTACCGCCTGCCGACAGCCAGGAACATTTTATTGCACATGTGGGAACGAGCGGCGATGTATATACGAAAAGCAGGGACTTTCATCCTGGTCGCTTCGGTCATCGTCTGGGTTTGCAGTAACCTGCCCTCTGATCGGTTAGCTGCTCACGAGCATAAAGAAAAGGTTTTGCAGATCAATAGCTCGGCAACCTTGTCCTCGGCGGACAAAGAGGCTCAACTGCTTGTCCTGAACAGTGACTATTCTTCCAGGCAACTGGCTTTCAGCATTTCCGGACGGGCCGGACATTTGATCGAACCGCTGATCCGCCCGCTGGGCTTTGACTGGAAGATGGGTATTGCCCTGATCTCCGGGGTCGCCGCCAAGGAGATCATTGTTTCTACGTTAGGCACTATTTATAGCCTGGAGAACAGCGAGAAGAACGTCGGCGATCTGCAAAGGGCCCTGCGTAACGACCCGGCCTATAACCCTCTTGCTATCCTAGCCTTACTGGTGTTTACTTTATTATATGTCCCCTGTATAGCGGCCAGCACTGTCTTCCACAAGGAAGCCGGCCACTGGAAGTGGACAGTGTTCTACATAATATTTAGCACTGCCACAGCATATTTTATGGCTTTGATAGTTTATCAGGGCGGAAAGTTATTAGGTTATTAGAATTCAGAATTCAGAATTCAGAATTCAGAATGAAAGAGGCATATATGACAGAAAATAAAAAAGGTATTCTGGCTAAATTGTGGGAGAAGTTGGACCAGTCGCTCAAGAGCAAGGCTGAGACCAAAGGCGCTTGTTGTTGTTCAGAGGACAAGAAGGACAAGGGTAACGGACCATGCTGCAAAAAATAGTCGATCTTTTCACTTATGGTCTTCTGCAAATGGACAGTTCCACCAGGCTGGGACAGTCCTTGAACTATTTCCTTTACGATTCCCTCAAACTGTTGGGCTTGTTGTTCGTGCTGATCTCGATCATCGGTTTTATTAGGTCTTACATTCCTACTGAAAAGGTTCGTGATTGGGTAGGGCGCAAGCATAAGCTGGTCAGTCATACCGGCGCGGCCTTGTTCGGCGCCATCACGCCTTTCTGCTCTTGTTCATCGATACCTATCTTTCTTAGTTTTATCGAGGCCAGGATCCCTCTGGGCGTCGCTTTCTCTTTCCTGATCACTTCTCCGATCCTTAATGAATATCTATTTGTACTAATGTTCGGTTATTTTGGTTTAAAGATAACCGTGCTCTATGCTGTGAGCGGGATCCTGATCGGCATAGTTTCCGGATTGATCTTAGGCAAGCTCGGACTGGAAAAACATTTAGAACAGGACTTGTTGGGCCAAAACAAGGAAGCACTACCTCAAGAGGCATATCCTGATCTGAGATCTCGGATCAAATACGGCTTGAACGAAGGTACCGATATCGTGGTCAAGATCTGGAAATGGGTCATATTAGGAGTTGCGGTAGGTGCTTTGATCCATAACTATGTTCCGGAAGAAGTTATCCGCTCGATCGTGGGGGCCGGCGGGATATGGTCCGTGCCTATTGCCACTCTGATCGGGGTGCCGATGTACGGTAGCTGCGCGGCTATCGTGCCCATCGCTATCGTGCTTTTTGAGAAAGGCGTACCCCTGGGCACCGCGCTGGCTTTTATGATGGCAGTTTCCGCCTTAAGCCTGCCGGAAGCGGTCATTTTGCGCCGGGCGATGGACCTTAAGCTGATCGCTATATTCTTTGGCATAGTTTCCCTGGGGATCATCTTTACCGGTTATCTGTTCAATTTTCTTTCAGGCTTCCTGCTGACCTAGCAAAGATATTTGCAATAGTCCGTTACGTCCTCCGATATGTTCTATAAGATGAACATTTTCCTCAAGGTCATTGCCGATCGTTCCTCGTTCAACAGTCCTTCACGCAAGCCAGCTGGTGGATCGATCAGTCCGAGAGGTGCCGGGCTGGTACAGGAGCCCAACAGCCCGGCGAAGACCATTAGCTACATGCAATTAGCGGAGTACGAACATCTGTTCACAAATGAATTGCGCGGCTTGTTCCAATACGGCTTTATTTTAAACAACGATGTATCCAGCATCCCCAGACAAATATTATCGGCAGTGGTACAGGATTCGATCCTTAAAGAAGCCCTTCGGACCATGCCAAACTGTTTTGCCGAGATGAACTCCCACGGGATAGCTCACAATACTTATCATAGCCGGGATACGGTCATGCATTATGCCATTTTGCTCAATAATCTGCAGAACTATTACATGTGCGATCTCGAGAGCATCAGGAAGTATCTACTGGTCGCGATGCTGCATAATGTCGAGACCCAGGCAGGTTTTGAGCATATCAAAAAGTCCATGAATTTTCCTGACCGTCAGGAAGTCCTGGCCCTGGTCAGGCTCTATCAGCAAAGCCTGGCATTTCTTAAGGAAGCCATCAGTAAAGGAGTTAAGCGCGAGCAGCTGCTGAACATGCTTAAGGAAAAGACCGCCGGCCACCAGGAACTTCTGATCCTGCTCTTGGCAGATATATATAGTGTGACCCAGACCTTCCCCGAAAGCTCTTTCACCAAAGAACGCCGACAGCTTATTTATACGGTAGCCGAATTGGGGGTCAGCATGGGGTATGAGCATTTGGGGCGGAAATGCCGGGAATATCTGCTAAAAATGGAGCACCCGAAAGCTTATGAGTGGGTGGAAAAAAGTTTGCTGGTCGAGTTTGGCGAAGGCCGGGATATGCTGGCCAGGAAAATGAAACAGCAAGGCAAAGTGATCGAGCAGCTGATCGAAAAGGCAGGGATAGCTGACAATAGCTATTCCATATATTTCCGGATCAAAGATCCGGTAAGTATCCTGGAAAAGATCATCGAGAAGCGCGCCAAAGGCGATCCCAATACGGAAGTGAACAGCCTGCATGATATTCTGGGCTGGACCGTTCTGTTCGTTGAGGAGAATGACCTTTATGCCTTTTTCTTGAGAATGCTAAGTCATACCGGATTGGATGCCGGTTCATGCAGAAGCGACGGTCAGTCCGCGGTCAGGGTCTTCGCCCAGCCCGGAGATTATTTTCACAAGATCTTTGAGGACAGCAAATACAAGATCATCGATAATGGCCGAGGGTACCAGTCGATCCATCTGACTATCCCCAGGGGGATCAAAGACCTGGGCCAGATCACCGAAATGCAATTAACGACCATTGAAAAGCATCTCCTCGACCAGTCCACGGAAAGCTCTTCTTCCCATATCAAGTACAAGCAAGAACAGGAAGAACCAAAAGAGGCAGAAAGCGGCATAGACCCCAGATAGCCCAACTCCCAGTGAACAGCATAATTACGCTGCTTGGAAATAATTGAAAATATTAGTACTTGCTTACGATAATAATAAGCGTGGCAGGTTTTAGTATGGTTGCAGGGAGTCTTTCTGGTGAAAAAGATCATTAATATTACATCAAAAGTGAAGACAGGGGGCCCTGCCAGTATCAATGCTTGCCAGCGGCCGCTCGAACAAGTGGCTGATAGGCATCAGGCGAAGGTGTGCCCTGCGCCAGGCAGGCAAGGGTTCTTTAGTATCCTGACCGACCTGGCCGTGTCTATTTATCAGAAACTGCGGAAGGCCTATTATTATGAACTGATCAAAAAAGATCCCTGGCAATACGCCGGCGCTCCCATCGACATACAAGCGGAGAAAGATATCGCCCTGGCCGCTGTAGAGCAAAACTGGCAGGCATATAGTGCAATGCCAGATAACTTAAAGACAGATGACGAGATCATCGATATGCTTACCAGGCACGTAGAGGCTTGTGTAACGAGAAAAAGTGTCATTATGCATCTTGAATTATTCCGGAACAAAGCAGTAATGCTGGCCTCAGCCCGGAAAGGTATCCCGATCATGGCCTACCATAACTTCATGGAAGACCTGCGTTATGACCAGGATATTGCTGAAGCCGCGATAACTAATAACAAGTCTGAATATCAGCACCTTCCTGAAATATACAGGGATCGGCTTGCGTACGCTAAGATCGCGATCAGGGGATATGGCCAGAACCTGCAGCATGCCTCTCCCTCCTTGCAAGAAAATGAGGAATTGGTCCTGCTGGCGGTCAGGAACGATCCCAAAGTCATCATCCATGCCGCTCCTCGTCTGCGGCAAAGCGACAGCTTTATGCAGAAAGTACAGATCATTAGCGGAGAAGAATATCAAGAAAAGGAGAGGACATCATGTTCAGAAAAATAGTCGGCGGAACTTTGAGCGATCCAGCAGTTAAAGGGAGGATAACAGAGAGCAGCCCGATCAGGCCGGATGCCTTAACGAGCCAGCCATCTACCAAGGAGAAACTGATCACTGAAACACCGGAGGCTCCCGCCCAGGGAGTTCTGTCCACACTGCTAAGGCCCTTCAAGGCGGTCATCAAATGGTATTACTTGCATACGGTCAGTACTGATCCGGAAGCCTTGCGTAGCGCTCCGCAGTTCATCTGTGCTGACCCTGAGGTGGTCCTGCCTGCGGTCAAGCGTAACGGCTTACAGTTAAAATATGCTTCCGATGATCTGAAAAAAGACAAGAAGCTCGTCCTGGCCGCGATCGAGAACGAACCATTTTCTTTCCAATATGCAGCGCCTGAGATGCGTAGTGAGAAAAATAGAGATGTCGTGTTGTTCGCGGTTAGCCAAAGAG
>JBAZXJ010000070.1:0-7246 GCA_041659865.1 Candidatus Margulisiibacteriota bacterium
GTCCCCATCCCTCCGATCGCACCTCCGTCCCCATTCCGATATCTTATCCACCAGCGTGGGGGGGGGGCCTACCCCATCCCGGCGATCCTCTTCACGAACGATACGTTCAAGGCATGCCCGGGCTTATAAGCCGTTATCCGGCCGACCACCGGACGGCCCAGGGTATATATATCACCCAGGACATCGAGTAACTTATGCCGCGCAGGTTCATTGGGAAAACGTAACGGGGTGGAATAACTACCGTCGTCTTTTATTAACAGTGCATTCTCTATCGTCGCGCCTTTGGCTAAGCCTGAGGCTTCAAGTTCTTTTAACTCTGCTTCAAAACCAAAAGTTCGCGCCGGGGCGATCTCTTTGGCGAAATCTGTTTCTCCTGATATGTATGTTGCCTCGCTTTTGCCGATGATCGGGAATTCCACCAGGCAGGTCACTGAAAGTTTTTCAGCAGGTTCGATCTTGATATATCGGTCCTCAGACCAGACCTGGATCGGCTCCTCGATGATCAGCGGCCTTTGCAGTGCTTCCTGCTCCACGACCCCCGCCTGGTCCAGAAGCCGTGTCCATTCCTGGGCGCAGCCGTCCAATATAGGCATTTCCTGAACCTCGCCGTCATTGGCAAAGATCACGCGCAAATTAGTGATACCTTTCGCCGAAAGCGCGGCCAGAAAATGTTCCACGGTCTTAACTTTTTTCTGGACCTTGGAAAGATTCGTTCCCCGTTTTTGGGCAAAAGCATTGCGCGGCAACAACCTGATCCCTCCGCCAGAAGTGAACCAAAATTTAACGCCTGAGTTCACTGTGGACTGTTGAATGACCAAATTCACCTTTTGGCCGGTATGAATGCCGGAGCCGGAAACTGTTATGGTCGAGGCAATGGTCCGTTGATTCTGATACAACTTAAGAGCTCCTCAGCATAAGTTTAACTGGATAGTAAGAGCCAGCTTGCGGAATAGTGCTTAGCATAAATTCTTTCTGGGCTAATGGCTGAAGCACAAAGGTCTTGATCGTGGCAAGCCCTCCGTTGCTGGAATGAGGATCAAGCAGGCCGGTTTCGATAACTTCCTGATCGAAAAGGAATATCCCCCGGGCCAGGCCGCCGGTAGGCAGGCAGGATAGCTTGACCGTCTTGGCCTGCGCGGAAGGATTACTTAAGCTTATATATATATCATGAGTGATCCCGTAGTTGCCCAATAACAAGGACTGCTCATCGCTGCTGTATACTTTTGGAACCAGGCCCAGATCGATAGAAGATTGCTTTTGGTCCGTGTTGTATTCCAGGTTCATATTGATCCTTGTGGTATTAAAAGCCGCTTTGACATGACCAGCGATCCCGTCATTTGGCAGATAGGGCTCGATCTCATCATCAGGGAATAAAAAAACTTTTTCCAAGGTTTCGTAAGCTTTAATCTGGACCTCGATCTTGTCCCCCTGGGTCAGCCAGATCTTGATGATACCGGTGACCGAGTCTTCGGCTTCGGGCATAGACTGCTCGACGATCACTGTTTCCTGTTTGGGCGGAATAACGATCACCGCTCCGCTTTTATTGAGCAGATTATTCACGAACCGGCGCGTAGCGATATGTCCGGCATACAAGGCGTCAATATTCGGCCCGCCAATCCCGCGATTGATCAGCACGATCGCTTCTTTATCTGTAGGGTTTTTCAGGATGACCCGCAGCCCGCGCTCCGGCCCCTGGAACTCGTTCATATGATGATAGACCAGACGCGCTGATTCGTTCTTCTTGATCTCTTCCTTAAAAAGCAGGCCGGCGCCGGTGATGATCTCGGGATTGTTGCTCATCAATAAATAGTCGTCTTCTTTATAGGCCAGGTTCAGGTTCACGATCTGCACGGATAGCTGCTTGTCCTGGTTCGCGTAAACATTACTGCTAGTGCCGACGGGGACGTTGATGATCATGCTTTGGCCGGCGTTGAGCGACTGCAGACCGGGAAAAACTTCCGGTATCTTCAACTCAACTCCGTCCTTGAGCAAAGTTTCCCGTCGTATCGCTTCAGCCACTGCATCCCGGATCAGGCCGTCCGGGGCCGGCTTGCCGCTTACTTCCACCCTGAGGCTCAACGGAAAGAACGCTCCCGGCTCCTTGACCACCACGCGTAATCCGGCCATGAAGCCGCTGTCGTTAACAATGAATATTATGGTGTCGCCCTGTCTTTTACCGGTAACTTCAACGGTCAAGCCCTTGAGTACGGCGCTAATGACCTCGGCATCATATCCTCCGATAGAAAAACTGCCCTCTTCGAGTCCCTTGACCAGGACTTTCTGGGAATAACCGGCGGACAAGATCAGCGAGGATGGGGTAAAGCTAACGGGCTCAACGGTTTTGGCCGCAAAGCAGCAGAGAGAGATCAGCAGGCCCAAACAGGTAATGATGGAGCGTCTTGGCAATATCATTTTCTTCGGACAGCGCAGCCGCCCGCCGTTATTATAGATAATCGGTCCAGGTCAGCCCAAACGTGAACATGGTGCCCGGATAATCCGTGGTCTTTTCTCCGCAAATATTCACCGCGCTCAAGCTTAACATGGCGTTAGGATGAAAAGAATATCTAAGCCCGGTATTGATCAGATACTTGGACCCTTCGCCGTTGAGATCAGCCAGCCAGCTAAGATTTTCCGATAAGACGTAATCCGAGCCCAGCATCAAGCTAGCATTGGCCTGCCCGTTGGCCAGGTCGACCTTGAAGCCGAAATGGCCGGCCCAGAGAGCGTTGAACCTTTTACTGGCTACCATATAAGCGTCGGTCTGGCTGTACGAGGTCAGATTATCAAGCCCTATGGCCATTTTCAGCGGGTATTTCGTATTATCACTGATCAAATAATATTTCATGTTGATAAAAACACCTTCGCGGTCGTTCTGGCCGACAAAGCCCAGCTCTAGTCCGCTGAAGGCGCCGATGTTCGCCTTGTACTTCCAGACCACTGAATTATTTCCGGAAACCAGCCTGGTCATCCAGTCAGAAGCGAGATTGAACTCCTTATATTTCAGGGATTCTGCCGTAGGCATGATGATCAGACCAGTTGCCCCGTCCAAAGTCGGCGCCGCTGACAAGGTCATGGCCATCATCACAATAAATAGAACACCTAATAATATTTTCTTGCTCACTTGTTCCTCCGTATCTACTGAATACTGGCCACTGACTACTTTTTTATTATATCACAGCGCTTCTTCATTTTAAATTACTTTTTTTCTAAAGACGACCGCTTGTTCGTCTCGATATACTTCTCCCCAGCCCGTCTGCCCTTTAAGCAATTTCACCAAGGGTCCTTTCGGCGGCAATAACACGCCTGTGATGTCGCGCCTGGCAATTATCTCCAGCCACTTCGGGCCTGCATTAATAAGCTCCAGATATTCGTCTTCCATAAATCTCAAACTGTGCACTTCGTTCCGGCCGTCGACGAACACTTTCCATTCCGGCCATAATTCCCAGACCAGGTAACTGCCCCAGTTATAATGATGGAAATAGTTGCCGTGCAAATTGTTTTCCCTGATATATTGCACCGCGCGAACTGGCAGGTTCTTTTCCGACACTCTGGCCGGGAGCTTGCCGGCCAACAGCAATATTGACATCAGCACTGCGATGAACAGGAGCAGCGGCCAGCCGGACAATTGACCGTCCGTGTTCTCCAGCCTTTCCTTGTTGAGCAAAGGCATCGGCAGGTATTTTTCCGCCAGGAGCATAGTGACCGGCAGGGCGATCAGCACAAAAAGAGCGACGTGCCTAACGGCGGAAAAAGCCATGAGCAGAAAAAGCAGGATCAGCGCCATATCTGTCCAGACAACGCCTGAGTTCTTTTCCTTGGCCCTGACCGCCTGAAAGAAAAACACTGCTAGCGCGGTGATCAGCACATAGAACATCGGAACCAGCTTAACCGTCGGGCGCCCCCACTCTTGCACATATTTATAGTTGGCCAATTGTCCGGTGGCAAAGCTGAAGGGAAAAAGAAAAATGTGATACGTATTTGGGTTGATGAGGCACGCCGCCAATGTTGCGGCCAGGAGCAAATATTTCTTTCTCGGCACAAGATAGATCGCCGCCACGATCAGGCCAAGCACATATCCGCTATGCAGATTGACCCAAAAAACAAAAAGCGGCGGCAATAGCCAAAACAAGGCCCCCTGATTTTCTCTTGCTGAATTCTGAATTCTTAATCCTTTTTCTTCCAATCCGCAATCCGCAATCCGCAATCCGCATCTGCCGGCCTCAAATATCCACACCAATCCCATCAAAAACAGCGCCGTCCACAAATGCGGCCGGCAAAGCCAAAGAGGACCTGTCCCGCCCACGGCCAGCACCAGTCCGATCAGCCGATAAAAAAGCGATACCCTTCGCAGCTGCATTATCTTGTTGAGCAAATAGAAAATGCCCGTCGCCATCAGCGCCTGCCAAAGGATCAGCCCAGCCAGGCCGAACGCTTTATAGGTCCCATACAAAAAGAATTCGGCCAGCCATTCATGGGCGATCCATTTCTGGCCAAAGTTGGTAAAGGAGAACACGTCGAAACCGGGAATGCTGTGCGTCTGCCAGATCAGTTGACCGGTCTTGAGATGCCACCAGAGGTCGTCGGTCGCTAATGGTTGAAATAACAGGAAAAGGAAAACGATCAGGAGGAGAAGGTTTGTAATGGAAGGGACATATGCCTTGATGCTTCGCAAAGGAATTCCCTTTATATCTTTTGTCTAACTTCCGTCATTGCGAGGAGGCATCCGACGAAGCAATCTCTTTAACTATTAACCCCTCTACGCCAGAGAGATTGCTTCGTCGTTCCGCTGCGGAACTCCTCGCAATGACGGATGCTCTCTCTTCAATCTGCGATCCGCATTATCCAGCAATCTTTTTTATCTCCTCCTCCACCACCTTCAACGCCTCGCCCAACCTGCTAGCATCCTTACCCCCCGCCTGCGCCATCTCGGCCTTCCCACCACCGCCGCCACCTGTAAGCTGAGCGGCTTTTTTCACCAACTCGCCGGCATTCATCCCGCTTACTACTGCTTTTGCGCCGGCTTTGGCCAGGTACAACAGCTTCCCGTCTATTGCGCTAGCCAAAAAGACGATTCCGCCATCGCCCATCTTCATTGATAAAGCTTCCGCCAAAGCCTTCAACTGGTCAACCGAAACATCCTGTAATTTCAGGACCAGCGAACTTAATTCCTTTATCTTCTTTATATCTTTCAAGTATTCATCCACCTTCGCCAGCACGGCTTCTTGCTGAAGCTTCTGTAATTCTTTTTCCGCTTTCTTGATCGCCTCGGCAAGCTCTGCATTCTTCACGGCCAGCTCTTCGCCGGAAAGCTTCTTCGCCTCCTCTGTGGTCAGCGTCACTGCTTCCTGTTTTGTTTTGCTTAGCAGAGCGATATGTTCATTTATCTTATTCAGCTGGTTAAGGCGCGCGGTTAAAACATCCAGCTCTTTTGCCAGCTTTTCAGCGACATATTTCTTTAGAGCTTCCCCGGCCAAGGCTTCGATCCTTCTGGTTCCCGCGGCGATAGCGCTTTCCGAAATGATCTTAAACTCGCCGATGTCCCTTGTGTTGCAGACGTGAGTACCGCCGCAAAGCTCAGTGGAAAACTCACCCATCTTTACCACGCGCACCCGGTCGCCGTATTTCTCGCCGAACAGCGCCATGGCGCCGAATTCTTTCGCTTCATCAAAGCCCATCTCAGAGATCGTGACCGGATCGCTTTTTTGTACCTCAGCCCGGACCAGGCTTTCAACTTTTTCCACTTCGCTTTTGGTCAGCGCCTGGTAATGAGGGAAGTCGAAGCGCAGTTTATCCGGCGTGACCTGGGAACCGGCCTGGGTGGCATGAGTACCTAGCACTTGGCGTAAGGCCGCGTGTAACAAATGCGTCGCGCTGTGATGCCTGGCCATCGACTGTTTCTCCTCGTCAGTTTGCACGGCGATCTCTCCGCCCATTGTTCCTTCGGCTTTATTCGATATCCCCGCCTGGCGGGCGCGGGATTTTTGCTCGGTCATTTCTTTTTCAAATTGCGCGACGTCGATCTCAATGCCCTGCTCGCGCGCGATGCTTTGCGTCATATCGAGCGGGAAGCCGAAAGTGTCATATAGTTGAAAGGCGTCGATCCTTTTGTTCTGGACCATCTTGTCTAAAATGACCAGGCCCTGGTCCAGGGTTCTGCTGAAATTTTCTTCTTCGGCCCTGATCACCTTGATGATAAAGTCTTTTTTCTCTTTTAATTCCGGGTAGACCGGCGATCCAAGCTCGATCGCTTTTTCCGCGATCTGGGAAAAGAAACTTTTCTTTACTCCTAATAAATGTCCGTGGCGGATAGCGCGTCTTAAGATCCGGCGAAGCACATAACCCCTGCCTTCATTAGAAGGGATCACGCCGTCAGCCAATAAATAGGTCACGGCTCGGCTATGGTCGGCGACCACCTTGAAGCTTTTGTAGCGTTCCTTCGCCATCTCATGGGTCTTTTTCTTGTCCACGGTAAGCCCGGCGATATCTGCCATCTTCTCGATCATCGGCCACAATAGATCTGTCTCGTAATTAGTTTCCGCACCCTGCATTATGGAAGAGATACGCTCCAGGCCCATACCAGTATCGATATTTTTTTTAGGCAATGGGGACAATGCGCCTTTTTCATCGCGGTTGTTCTCCATAAAGACCAGGTTCCAGATCTCTAGAAATCTATCACAGTCGCAGGAAGGCCCGCAGGTCGGTTTGCCGCAGCCGCGCGACGCGCCAAAATCATAATATATTTCCGAACATGGTCCGCAAGGGCCGGTAGGACCGGCAGACCAAAAATTATTTTCTTCATCAAGTTTAACTATCCGCGCGACCGGGAATTTTATTTTGTCCTGCCAGATCTTGTAAGACTCGTCATCTTTGTAAAAAACAGCTACCCAAAGTTTTGTACTGTCGAGCTTATAGACTTCGGTCAAAAGCTCCCAACACCAGCTGATCGCTTCTTCCTTAAAATAATCACCGAAGGAAAAGTTGCCGAGCATTTCAAAAAAAGTATGATGCCTGGCAGTATTTCCGACATTTTCCAGGTCGTTCATGCGCACGCATTTTTGCACGGTGGTCGCGCGCGGACCGGGAGCGGATTTTTCGCCAAGGAATACAGGCTTGAATTGCATCATGCCAGCCAGGGTTAACAGCACGGTCTGGTCGCTGGGGATCAGCGATGAGCTAGGCAGGCGTTTATGGCTTTTGCTTTCAAAAAAACGCAGGAATTCCTCACGCATCTGGGCGCCGGTCATAA
>JBAZXJ010000071.1:0-7204 GCA_041659865.1 Candidatus Margulisiibacteriota bacterium
TTCCACGATACAAACGGTATCGCCTTTACTGATATGCGAGCCTACTTTGACAAAAGCGGCCGCGTCAGGATTGGGAGAGGCATAGAAAGTACCGACCATCGGGGACTTGATCGCGTTGCCGTTATCCGGCGCGGCGACGGTCTCAAGAGCTGGTTTATTCACAGGAGCGGCAGGGGTCTCCAGCGAGGCTGTATTCTGGGGAGCGGAGAACGGCACGTTGGTATAGACCTGGGTACCGCCGCCTTTTTTAATACTGATCTTCTCTCCTTCTTTATCTTCCAAAGAAAGCTCAGATATCTTAGCCTCTTCAACCAGGTCAATTAATTTTTTGAGTTCTTTAAGATCGAATTTCATGAGTTGATCCTTTGCCTTTGGATTGCGCCTGTCATTCCCGCGCAGGCGGGAATCCATGCTTATGCTCTCTCGAGATACTCACCTGTCCTAGTATCGATCTTCAGCACATCGCCTTCGTTAATGAACAACGGGACCTGGACCTCGTAACCGGTCTCCAGGGTCGCCGCTTTGGTCGCCCCGGACACGGTATTGCCCCGGAGGCCGGGATCGGTACGGGCGACTTTTAATTCTACGGTAATAGGCAGATCGCAGCCTATCGGTTTCTCGTTATGAAGCTGGATGCTGATGGTCATTTCTTCTTTTAAATAAGGGAGACCTTCTTCGATAATATCTTTGTCCAGAATGATCTGTTCAAAGTTATCAACGTCCATAAAATGATAATGGTCGCCGTCGTGATAAAGGAATTGCATCTTTCTGGTGTCCAGAACAACACGCTTGAACTTGTCTCCCGGGCGGAAGATCTCTTCGGTCGTAGCTCCGTTCTGGATATTTTTCAGCTTGAGCTTGATCACAGCGCCGCCCCTGCCGGTCTTGTTGTGATGGTAGCTCACCGCCTTGAAAAGCTTATTGTCTAACTCTATTAACATACCTGGTCGAACGTCGTTTGATGATATCATAGTAGGGAGATTTTAGCCTAAAAGGCCGGATTTGTCATCTAGCGAGATTTTGGCATTTTCCCGTCCGAACTTGTGACCACATATGCAAATACCACGCTGGCAATTGCAAATACCCCTATTATCCAAGTTACCGGATTCATTGGCGTTCTCCTTTCAATAGCCTCAAGCTGGCATACATAAATAATGCGCCACATCCTATGCCGACCAGAAGCTCGCCTAGCCCTCTGGAGCCTTTAACATAGGCATTCAACCCATAACCAAGCAATATTACTTTCGATCCGTCCATGAAAAACGCGCTCAGTTTATCTTTTTGCTTATCGTTCAGAACGATCATTGCCTTTATCGACCACAAAAGATCCAGCATGGACCTAATGATCTTTTTCATGATCTCAGACCTTTCCGCACGCAACAGCTATATGATACCAGAACGAAAAAGTGGCTACAAGATGTTTCTTTCAGCTACAGGGGGGCCGGCCAGCGGCTGGGCGCGGAAATAGTTTATGTGACAATTGGGGACGGAGGTTGTTTCAAGAACTCTGGTTTTGAACGCTAGCCCTGTGCTCAATTATGCACAGAGGAGACGGGACATTTCTTTACGTTAAGTTTCCTTCCGCACCTCCGTCCCCATTGATCAAACAAAAAGGGCGCGGTAACCGCGCCCCTTCATTTCCCTTTATGCCTCTGTGCCTAAGTGCCTTTGTGCCTATTTCTTCTTAAGCATTTCAATCTCTGCCTTCATTACCTCGTTCTCCGCTTTCAGTTCTTTTATCGCGTTGACCAGGATCGGGGTTAAGCGATCATAAGCAATACCGTAGCTACCTTCCTGCCCTTCCACTACTTCGGCAATGACAGGTTTTACTTCCTGGGCGATAAAGCCAAGCTGGACCCTGTTCTCTTTATCTTCCTTATGGATATAGGTAACCGGGCGCAGTTTTAGAACATCTTTCAAGCCATATTGGGTCAGGTCTTTGATCTCTCGTTTGTAATTACGGTCCGAGCCCGCGATCCAGGCGCCTGTACCATCGCAATACGCGCCTCCGGCAAGACTTAACATATGGCCCGGTTCTATCACGCCGATCCCGACATAGCCATTGGATAATTTGAGGCTTAATACCGCGGTCGCCGTAGTATAACTATAAAAGTGTAGATTGTTACCACCCGCTGAGGCGCCCTTGAAAATATCCCATTTATTGACACCGTTATCCTTTAGCCTTATCCCTGCTTCGTAGCTGCCACCTCCGTTTGCAGCATTAAGGCCGATATAGGCAGCTCCCGACTGGCTGACGTCCAGAGCATGGCCTGGGTTGGTCGTGCCTATACCGACGCGGCCATCCATTTTAAAGGTTACTACATTTTGAAAGGCAGAGGTGCTAAGATAAGAATCCAGAAATAAATCGGCCTGCCCGTTCCCGGCATTAATATTCATTGAATACAATTTCCAGGAATCATAAAAGTTAGGCCCCTTGGTAAAGACGATCTCTCCGTCCTTTTGCCCAACAGAAGAGGCAGATGTCGTGCCCAGGACCAGCTGTCTTCCAATATTATTCTCCTGTCGGATATCCAGCTTGCCCATTGGGTTCGTCGTCCCGATGCCGACCTTGCCTGCAAAATAGTTCGGGATATTGTTCGACTGGTATATCCCCCAATGGTTGCCGACGGTACCTGTTCCGGTCTCAGCCAGATACACATCATACATATTATTGATGATCGAGTTGGCGCCATGATAGGCGATAGCGTAGAGCCCATAGGCATTGTTAATGGTGCCTATGGTCGAGGTGTGTGCCTGCGTACCGTATTGCACGCCGATACCAGCAGCATGCTCCAGGGTTTTCCCGCTGGCCAGACTATCCGCGGAGGTCAGGCAGTCAACCTGCATACCTGTTGCGACATGAGTACTTTGACCGGACCAAGCACTGGAGTTTGGTTGGGCCCAGACATATTGTGCTCGCTGATAATCAGCGGCCCCGGATACGCCGACCAGGTTGGTGTTCACCACACTGCCCACGTATGTATCACTGGAGATCCAAGGAATAGTAGAAACGTTGAACTTGCCTCTTACATCGAGGGGATAAAGCGGCGAGGTCGTCCCGATGCCAACATTCCCGCCGTTCGGATTGAGCAATAAAGGGAAGTTGTTCGTCAAATTAGTTCTACCTGTCGATTGCAGCCAGGCCCCGCCGGTTGAATTCGTACCCAGGTCCAGAACGGCATTGGAATCAGCATTCTGTAAGCGAACAACTACGCCTGTCTGGGTCGTGCCAGATAAGGCAGGAAATCCGCTGGCCGGACCAACAGCATTCAGTTTTGCTTCCGGCGTTTTTGTTCCTATCCCGACATTTCCGGTAACCGCGGTGATCGTCAGACTGTCGTTGCTGGACTTGGTGATCAAGGTAATAGTTTTATAACCGGTACCGCTCCGGTCAAAAGAATGAAAGTCCACCCCACCGCTTCCTGAATAATGACCTGACGGATCGATCTCGATCCCGACCGCCCCACCATTGGACACGACCAGCTTGTTCTGCGGCAAGGCATTGCCTAGCCCAACGTTGCCGCTGCTGGGCATAAGGTTCGACAAGCCGGTAACCGCCCCCGCCTGCAAAGCATAACCAACACTGTTTATCTTGGTCCTCGGTAATAACGTTTCACCGTTTACCGCGACCTGCAAATAAGCATTATCAGTAACGAACATATTCGGGCTGATCATATTGCCGGCCTCGCCCAGCGCAACGCTGTATATCCCCTGGTTAACTTCAACGCTGGCGATGGTTTGCGACCAGAGCTGGGTTCCCGCGGTCGGATCGGTATGGATGGAAAAGATCATCGGCAGGGAAGTATTCACCAGCGCGCCGTTCTGCAATAACCTTCCCGAGTAGGTCAATTGATTGGGCACGGCGAGGGCCGTTGTCGTCATTATCGATAGCAGTGAAATTCCTAAAAGCGTTTTCTTGAACATGTGTGCCTCCTGCGTATATTTTAGATTTTAGGTTTTGGATCTTGGATCGATCATGAATTTTGTTTCATTCCAAAATCTAAAATCCAAACCCCAAAATTGTTAAATCAATTATCCCCAATCCTCGCCTTTATTGCAATCGGTATTTTTCGACACGCAGTCGGACGACCGTTAGCTCGACGATCACACAAGCCTCTCCAGATCGGTCAGATATTCCCTCCAGGGCAGGATCTGAACAGCTTCCAGGTCAAAGCCGTCTTGTATTTCAGAATAAGTAAAGGGGAAGAGAAAACGCTGGACCGCCCAGGTCTCTTGATTAAAACGCAACAAGACAAGCGTACTTTTACCGGTCTGGCGGGGGCCGAATAGAAAGAAAGAACGATCTGCCGGCAGCTCTGCACTTCTTTGTATCATGATGCTAAGGTGTACGGCGCTTTAGCGCTACTGTCAACTCGCCGAGGGGCTCGGTGCCGCCAATACTATTTCTTTTCCAATAATTCCAAGCGGCCCTTGACAACCTTGTTCTCTTCTATGATCGCCTTGTTCGCTTCCTTAAGCGCTTCGTTCTCGGCCTTAAGTTCCTTGATGGACTCGATCACCGGCGCGAAAAGCCCGTTGTAATTTAGATGCTTGTAGCCGTCCGAATTTTCCTTGATCAGCTCGGGATATACTGCTTCCACTTCCTGGGCGATCACGCCAAGCTGCTTACCGTCGTCAAAATTCATTTTAGGAAAATTCGCTTTGTCCCATTTATAGGAAACCCCGTTGATCCTGCTGAGCTTTTCCAGCGAACTGCCAATCTTCAAGATATCTTTCTTCCAGCGTTGGTCAGAGCTATTCCAGGAGCCAGTGCCGCCAGCGGAACCGGCAACATATAATTTCCAGGCTCCCGGGTCACTTGTCCCCACCCCCACATTGCCATCGCCTCTGAGGAACAATTGATTACCGTTAGCACCTAATATCAAGTTTTTATAAGTACTTGTGCCCCTGTCAAAAGCCTGAAGAAAGGCATAGCTGCCTGCTTCATACCAGGCCATTTCCAGTCCTGTTCCGCTCGCGGGAATAGTATAGGTAGTAGAGCGTATCGTTCCGGCAACATCGAGCTTGGCTGTTGGCGCAGCCATACCTATGCCAACGTTGCCAGCCGCGGTTATTCTCATTTTTTCCGAGAAAGCTAGTCCCGATGGGTTAGTGCAAGTACCAAAAACAAGAGGATCGGCGTTGTCCCAGAAAAATGCAGGAAAGGAACTGTTGTTGGGGGCTATACCCATCCACATATTGGGGCCAGATTGCAGTACATGGCCGACAACGCCACTCGTGCCATATTGATGAAGTTGCATGGTGGGATTCGTCGTCCCGATACCGACGTTGCCTGCGCTTTGAACGGTCAATCTAGGGACATCAGCGGTCGTCAATAAGAAATCAGCCTGGTTAGCATACTGGGTCATCTGTTTGGCATAGAGGCCTACCCCTTTGGAGACTTGTACGGTACCAGCATCATCAAAACCAATATGCATCCCAACATATTGGGTCCCTGGATTATTGTTATTTTGCTGAGCGGTTATATTGAGCAAGCTTCCAACGGAGGGGTTGGTCAGATCAGCTGTTCCTTTGACCTGTAACTTACCGGTCGGAGTTGAAATTCCGATCCCGACGCTGCCACCCATATAGACATTTCCATTATTGCCAAATTCATAGCAACCATATGGCGCTGCATCTGTGGCGAACCAGCCGATATACTGACTTGCAGAGCCCTGACTCTTGCCCAAATAGACCCTTCCGGCCCTGTTTGCCATTGCTTGATCTTGCTCTCCGTTGATATGCAAAGCCCCTCCTTGAACCAAGGCAATAACATCAGCAGCGTTACTTTGATTCTTATAAACATTTAATTTAGCCCCTGGGGCCGTCGTCCCGATGCCGACATTGCCGTTAGCGCTCACAAAAACCGCATTACCACCACCGCTAGTTGTTAAGCCGCCTGCCTGCAAGGCATAACCGACGCTGTTGATCTTGGTCCGAGGCGCGAGCGTTTCTGGAGTCCCTAACGGATCGATGACAACTTCCAGATAGGCATTGTCTCCTGTAAATACGTTCAGGCTAACCTGATCAAGCGCGACACTATAGATCCCCTGATTCACCGGCACAGAAATATTACTCGTAGACCAAAGCAGAGTTCCTGCTGTTGGATCGTTCCAGATCTTGAAAGTCATGGTCAGCGTGGAATTGACCAGGGCTCCGTTCTGGAGAAGACGGCCAGAGTAGGTTAGTTGATTGGGGACGGAGTAAGTGGGAAAGGAAATGAGTGAAAATAAAAAAATAGCGCAAAGGATCTTTTTGAACATAATTGCCTCCGTTTAATGTTTATATAGGAGTTAGGAGGCAATGTTCAGCTTTACTTCCGCTGACCCGTTCTGTCCGCTAATTGATATATGAGTATATTATCTTATATATAGAACATTTATACAAGCAATATTTTGGCATTAATGGGGACGGAGGAAAAAATAAAGAAGAAATATGTAATGTAGAGCAGTTATTCCTTGTTATCTTTTTATTATTCACGAGAAGCGCAGAATAAAACGTAAGCGAACAGGGACAACGAGTGGTCAAAACCGGAGCAAGCATAAAAATTGGTGAAGACAAAGGGAGCGATCTGGAACGATCATGCTTATTTGATCTGTTTTTGGGCTTTCTTGGGCAAAAACGAACAGGCAGCTATAACTTCTCTGCCATTATCTACACAGTAATTACTTAATATCGCATCTATGAGCGCGTTTATTATATTATCGGGCGGATCAAGTATCCCCAATCTATTGTTCTTATAACAGCTAATGCCGCTATAGGCATATTCCAAAGGATGGTTTACCAAATTTGCCCTGACCGGATTATTGGATATGTATCGAAATGTATTTGCAAGCTGTTGAAAACCCTGGATCGCCTTGCTCTTAAAGCGGTCATACCAGACATGGCCTTTATAGCCATAGAGTGTATTATAATGTCTGGCAAATACGCTTAATATCCATTGCATAATTCTCGATAGATTTGCCGCGGAACCTGGCTCGATATCTAGATGGATATGGTTACCCATTAAACAGAAATTGCGCAGCTTAAAGCCATACTTGTCTTTCGCTCTTTTTGTTATACATAAAAAAAGCTCTTTAATTTCATTGCTTTCCAGGATCATTTCCTGGCGGTTGACCCTAGCGGTTACATGATAGGCGGTCTGGGGAATAAGCTGCCTGGGCTTGCGAGCCATGGAGAAGCCTTGGCCAAATATTATTTATTA
>JBAZXJ010000072.1:0-6052 GCA_041659865.1 Candidatus Margulisiibacteriota bacterium
ACGCTGGTCGTCATTGGAAATGATGCAGGAAAGATCATATTTATGTTGTTTGGTCTTATGGTAATAAAGAAAGCGTACTGCTTGTTCTGCAACAAGTTCCGCCTTGAAAAGTATCCCCGGGCCCATGATCTCTTCCGGATTATTGCTGACAAATAGCCTGCCCGGTTCGATATTGGCCACGACCTCATTTTCCACCTCTACTCTGGCGATACCGGAAACTGATGAGTACTGCGCGCCGCTTATGGTATAGGGCACAATGACCAGCGTTCGCCGCCCTTCCCCCAGAGGCCCCTGAGGCACGATCTTGGTCATTTCAACGATCACGTCAGCGCCAGGCTGCAGTACGACCTTGCGCCTGATAGCCAGACGCACGCTGTCCATAACGGTATCCCAGGAAGCCGGATAACCGGCAACATAGGCATTAAGTTCTTCAGCCAGGGAGCCAGCAGAGACCTGCTCGCGCACGGGGAGAAAACCGGCAAAGGCGGTGGTAAGCAACAAGACAACAAATAGCGGTATAATTAACCAGTGACGCATTACAAATACGATAACATATATTCAGGCCGGTGGGGAGGGGAAATTTATAGGCGATAAATGATCAAAGAGAAAGAAATGTGCGGATTGCGGAATAAGATGCAAAGGCAAAATAAAACTTTGTAGATTTCTATTCGAAGTCCCCCTTTAGGGGAATTTAGGTGGCCTCAGAAATTCCGCAATCCGAGATCCGCATTCCGCATTCAAAATCCCTTGTCCCAATCATCTATATCCTGCAGATATTTCTTAACAGCCCCGGTCCGATAGAGCCAGAGGGCGGCGTCGCCTCGGGTCAAAGGGGCGTTGGGTTTTAAGGTATTGATACCTTTAAGGATCCCAGCTTTTTTCACGATCTCGGCATAAGCAGCCACAGGGTTGTCCAAAGGAAGATCATTAAAAGAACGCATGGTCACTTTTGCCGGAGGGGTAAGTTCAGCGAACCTGGACAGGATCACGACCGCTTCCGCATGAGAGATATTCGCCATAGGCTTAAAAGAACCATCCTTAAAAGGCGGCATTATACCCGCTTTGGAAACCGCATCGATATAGGAAGCAGCCCAAAGGTCGGCCGGCACATCAGGGAAGATAGCAGCAGTCGCTTTGTCCAGTGACAAACTCTTGATCTTGGCTAAGACCGCAGCCAGCTCGGCCCTGCTCAAGGGTTTTTCAGCATGAAAGCCCTTGTCGCTATAACCGGAAATAAAGCCCAGCTCAGCCATGCGCAAGATAGCTTCAGATAGTTCATCACTGCCACGCACATCGGCAAAAGCTGCTCTTTTATAGATACGCTGGCTGACCGCGGTAATACTGTCTTTATTATCAAGCCCTTCGATAGTTATCTTGACCTTGCCAAAAGTTTCCAGCGGCCAGGCCATCTGGAATCTTCGTTCTGCGCCTTCCAGAACAGCTTCCTTGCTGTTCACAAATACTCTTTTCAGGTCTTTTCCAGCACGGCCTTTGACCCAGATCATATCCAGGTCTGTGACCATTTTGTCTTTGGGCATATCAATGATCAATGAATTCTCCTGCTCGCCGTTCTCTTCAGGTTTGACAAGCATATCAGGGGGCATGATCGCCATCACTTCTTCATCCCTGACCTGGATCAATCCCTTGGTCGGCCCGAGGTAACTTATGCTAAAAAAGTAATTTGCTTCCTCATCAAATGGAGCAGGAAGCGCCTGATAAGCCAGGTCGAACTGTAATACATGATTGCGACCCTCAAAGCCAGGAATACCTTCAAGCTTTAGACCTAAGCCCAAACTCATTTTACCGGAATTGCTCCCTGCTCTTAAAAAAAGTCCGCTATCCAGCTCATATTCCAGACCTATATCAAAACCGCTAACCTTTATATCAGTTAAACAAAGTAGTTTCTGCGGTTTGAAATATACTGCTGTACCGAAAGGCTGGTTCATGTTGATCAATTCGCTATTGCCGTAATAGCTGTCCTGCGCAAAGCTGAAAGGCAGAACATTTTTCAGCACTATACCTGATGACCAGGTCAGGTCCTTGTTGTTAATATGGACCGTGCGTAATCCAGCATCCAGGCCAAGCGCGCCCCGCTGATTTCCGGCAATGTTCTGGGTATAATATTTACCGGTCAGTCCTAGCCCGAAATTCTGGCCGAAAAAATAAAAATTACGTCCGGCACCAATAGCCAGCACCGTATCTCCGCCGGAAAAAGAACCTGTACTGCGGACCCGCCCGTCCAGATATTCTGTAGCATCAAAGCCAGCCGAATAATTTGACGCCAGTCCAAAACCGATCTTCAACAGATCAAAAGGGACAACGCCTGTAAGTATCTTATAGCTGAAGTCTCCAGCCAGGTTGAACAAGGAACTGGAGAATTGCGGTGCATCAGCAGCAGCCAGGGCCGCAGGATTGGTAAAGATCGCCTCAGCAGGCGTATCCAGAGCGGCATAGGCCTGTCCCATACCCATACTGCGCGATCCCATGGCCAGAGCAGTTACATCAATAAGCGCATTGCGCGGAACGGCGGAAGCAACCGTGGCCTGCAAAGCTATCATCAGAATAATAAAATATATTTTGTTTTTCATTATACGTTCTGTTCTCATAAATTCCGCCATCCAAAATCCAAAATCCGCATTACCTAACCGCCAGCTTGGCCCGCGCGGTTGATCTCTTACCATTGATATCTCTGGCGATCACCCTAACACTGTAAATACCGCTGGCCAGATAGTTCCCGGTATCCAGAGCCCCTGTCCAGGTCTTAAGTTCATTATAACCTATTGTCCCGAAATAATTATCCAGTGAATGCCAGATCAGCTGCCCGGCAGCGTTGAGCAGATATATATCCAGCCAGGAGGCTTTATTGATATTAAAAGCGAAGGTCAGCGTGCTGGTCCCGTTAACTGCAAAGGGGTTAGGATATAACAACAGATCACTTAGTCGGAACTGGTCACTTAGGGTCATGATCAAATTCAGATCGCTTAGGCTACTACCTGACTTGTCCAGCAAGCTGACTTTGAAAGTACCAGATACGGTCGGAACCATCGAACTGAATAGCCCCTGGATGCTGTCATAATTATATTCATAGATACCGTTGGGGTTTCGTTCCACCTTAGTACACATCGTATTATTGAAGTATACCCGAAAAGAGTTCTCATCGATGACGTTCTGATTAAAATAGATCTTGATCAAAGCACCGGAGGAAAAAGCATCCCCGCTCTCAAAACGCTGGGCATTACCGAGATATACGGTATTGACCGTTAAAACATGGTTGGGCTGGTCCCAGGTATTCTGGGCCTGAGAGAGGTCAACCTGCCAATAGGCTGCACTGCCAGAAACAGCCCTGCTGTATTGATCGGTCCCTACAAGATATCGACTGAGCACGGCGGTCAGGTTAGAGGAAACATACTGGACCAGACCATCCAAAAGCATCGTCCCTTTGTTTATGATATTGGCCGTGGATACTTTTATGCCAATATCGGTAATACCAGGATTAATAGTCAAAGGAAAACTGCTTAAATGAATGAGCAGATATTCAGCAGTACGGTCACGGCCGTTTATCGTATCCTGATAGACCGCCGGCCCGGCGTAGGACAAGCGAATTGGAACGCTAAGGTTGTTCTGAAGGTTCATGGTAACAAGAATATCTCTTGAAGTCCGAATATCGATCAGAGCTGTGTTGGTGGTAATTCCTAGAATACTTAACGGTGCACTTAGGACGTTCGTGCTGGCGGTCAAAGAATGAGGAAGAGCGGTCTCCATCAGGAGCATGCCGGTAGACAGGATCTCCTGTATATTGGCATTTAAAGTCCCGCTGGCGGCAGCGCCCAGATCATAAAGCAGAAAAAAAGTATTGGCCGCGCCAGAGCTGAGCGCAATATCACTGATCAGAACATCTTTAGTTTCATTAATATAAGAACTAGACATCGCGACCAAGGTGTCCTGGCTGTCATAGGAACCGGGACTGCCGATCGAATTATCAGGATTATCCTTGAACAGCCAGACGCGGGAAACTCCGCTAGCGTAATTGTTGAAAGCGCAGCTGCCGTTATTTCTAAAACGTATGGAGATACTATTGCCCAGGCTGGCATCAAGTTTCTGCAGTTTGAAAGCTAACACAGGGACCTTGACCGCTCCCTGATAGACCGGCCTGGTCAATGGCGCAGAAATATCTGAAAGCCTTAAGGTATAAACATCTATAACTTGACTGTCAGCCGGAGTGGTAGGAGCAGGCAAAGTGCCAAGTGCCGTGCCGGTCTCTCCGGAAGTTTGACCGAGAAGCTGGATACTACTGATCTGCGCGCGCACATGAGTGGTCACCGGACAACCAGGCTGGATATCATAAACGATGAAAAAACTATAGTTACCGGTGGTATAATAATTACCGGAAGTTAAAGTAAAGGTCAGGCTGGAAGTATCATTGAACGCGGAGACGACCTCCTTCAATTGATCAGAGCTGTCAAAACTGCCGAGCGTACCAGCGGCTGCGTCGTCCTGATATACCCTGACCGCTTCAAAGACGGTGGAATTAAAATTTGCCCGGTCGTTATTCAGGCTGATCTTGATATTTTGCATCGGTTCACCTGACAAAGAAAGCGTTACCTTAAGCATTGCTTGCTGGGCTTCTCTGCGAAATATATAGTCGGAACTGATATCATCAATGGACGCTATCAGACCGCCGGAGAGCCCAACACTAGAATCACCGCTTTGGTTCAGAACAAGAGTATCGCTAACGTTGAGCGAACTGACCTTGGTGGTAAAGGTCTGCCCAAAGAGGGTACTGGAACCGCCAAGATCATAGACCACAAAAAGCAAGGCGCTGGCCCCATCATCGAGCTGCAGGTTAAGACCGCTTAACAAGGCGCTCCCCGCAGTATTACTGGTACCGTCCATAGCCACATTGCACAATAAAGTATCAGCGTTATCAAATTCATTGGGCGCGGTACCAGTGGCATTATCCTGATACAAGGAGATGCGGGTCACCCCGTTATACTGGCCAGCAGAGGTAATAAAGGGTACTTGCCCGTTATTAGTTACGATCAGGGAGGTCAGGGTTATTCTGCCGCCGTTCGCACTTAACGCCGCCTTGAGCATGGGGAGACTGGCGCGGCCATTACTGCCGAGCATGACTATCGCCTGATGGGGGTGAAGAGAAAGCGTTGCGTTAACAGTAGCGGCAGAGGCCGCGGAGATCATTAAGCAAAACAATAATGACATCGCCAGATATTTTCTTGTGATCATCTTCCTCACCGTATGACTTCCCCCGTATTCTGTATTCTGTATTCTGCTATTGTACCCGAATAAAGCACCTCTGCTGGAATCAGCCCAAATACTTCTTAACTACAGCCAATAACTCTTTCAGATCAAAAGGTTTGCTTAAATATTCATTGACCTCTGGCGGGTCCTTACGTCCGTCCAGGGTACCCAATTCTTTATCGCGTGCAGAAAGCATGACGATCACGGTCTCTTTTAATTTAGGATCCTTGCGCATAGCGTCAACGACCTCAAAGCCGTCCATTTTGGCCATCATTACATCGCAAAGCACCAGGTCAGGATTGACCTCTCTGATCTTTCTCAGTCCTTCTTCCCCGTTAGCGGCGATATGGCAAATATAACCTTCCGCTTCCAGGGCTAATTTCACGAGCCTGCGGATAGATTCTTCATCATCGATAGCAACGATAGTATTCGCCAAAATATACTCCCCTTTATTACCAGGCTATCCAGTCTTTGGAGTAGCTGATCCATTTCATGTTGGCTACTCGGGCCATACTCTGACCATTTTCTTCCTTTAATTCTATCACACCATCCATAAGATATTTTACATTATTTAGGACCTGTTCAGAAACAGTCCCCTCTTCCAGGGTAAAAATGGTCGTCACCCCACCGAAAGCAATTGCCGTCCGGGCTACCTGGGAGAGAAAACGTTGAACCGAGGGCAATTCAAAATTTACCAGAAGACTGGAAATGGAATCCAGCACGCGCCGGCCACCGGCTTTGACCTGGATGGTTTGGCCAAGTTCTGCACTGGCATCAGCGATCACTCCGGATAGTT
>JBAZXJ010000072.1:6062-7172 GCA_041659865.1 Candidatus Margulisiibacteriota bacterium
CAGCATGTCCGCCTGAGGACCAGGAATAAGCATCAACGATCCTGATCCGGTCTTTTTTTTCAAACTCGGTCACTTCCAGGCCCAGGCCCATTGAGATCATTTTACGCAACATGGAAGGATCGTCATCTAAGGTTACTATCATACAGCGTTCGTCATTGTTTAAACCTGTAGCAATGAATTTTCGGCAGAGATTCGACTTGCCTCCACCCATCTTGCCGATCAGCAGAATATTCCCTCCCTTTGGGAAACCACCACCCAACACCTTGTCAATAGCCGAGCTGCCGGAAACTATCTGGTCGACTATCGAGGTGCGCTTGCCGACAAATGTGCTTTCCAGCGCAGCACTTTGGACTGGGCTGACTACTTTACATTCTTCTTTGGGACAGACTTTTCCTTTACTGCGGATCAAAAGCGCCGCTACCCGCGCTTTTAATTCTTCAATATTGAACGGCTTGGTCACATAATCATCCGCGCCTCCTTCAAAACCGGAGATCTTATTGTACTCATCTCCCAGGGCACTAAGGATGATGATCGGGGTGTGGGATATTTCCGGCATATTACGTACAGCCTGGCAGACCTCAAACCCGTTCTTTTCGGGCATCATAATATCGGTAACGATCAGGTCCGGTTTGAGTTTTTGGGCTTGTTCGATCGCTTGCTGGCCGTTTTCGGCAGTAAATACTTCATAGCCAACGTCCCTGAGCATAACTGAGGTCAACATCAGGATATTTGGTTCATCATCAGCCACTAAGATACGGGCTACTGCCTGCTCTGCCATGCGATCCCTTTATATAGGCTGCCTAAGCACCAGGCCTCTGCCCCTTGTGATCTCGAACGAATACTCTGTAAGGTCGGTCTTGGTGCCGCGTAATTTACGTACAAAAATGGAACGAACGAATTTATTCTCCGGTTTTACCATCCGCAGAACTATTATCCCGGATGCGATGAATTCCTCAACCCCGAATTGGCTGAGTTGATTGGTCCCCACGGGGATATGCGAGGTCATGATCGTGGTACATTTCAATTTTTCCTCGATGGCGAAAACTAGTGTACGTAGATATTCTGCGACTTCTTCACGGCCGCCTTGAGAAAATATCAAAGGAGCGATCG
>JBAZXJ010000073.1:0-7162 GCA_041659865.1 Candidatus Margulisiibacteriota bacterium
GTACGACCGTCTCAACTTCCTGGGCAATAACGCCTATTTGTCTGCTCTTGTCCGCTCCCTGCTTCCAGTCAAAGTAGTAGCCGTTGAGCCGGCTGATCTTTTCCAGGGCGCTGTTCATCCTGACCAGGTTCGTCTTAAGCCGGATATCCGACAAGGAATTCCAGGCATTAGCCCTGGCTTCTGAGCCATCGCCGGCAACTCCGACCTGCAGACGGTAGCCTGGAGCGCTGGTCCCGATACCGACGTTGCCGACGCTATCAATGACCAAACGATTATTACTACCACCCGCTGGGTTACTTATAAAAAGCTTACCCGAGTCGTAATCAGCAAAAATATCCCATATCTTAGGAGTAGCAGTTCCAGTCTTTAAGCTAAGATATGATTGGGAGCCAACTCCACTCGTATTCGGTGCAGTTATTGTAAGTTTTGGATGGGTAGTTGATTGATATAATTCCAGTATTGATCCCGGATTCGTCATCCCGATACCGACGTTGCCGCTGTATCCGTTAATATAGACGACATCAGTAGTCGTTGTATTATTGAGTTTTGTTCGGAATCTGATCGCTCCCTGGGTGGTGCTGGAATTACTACGGCCGTAATTCGATAGTGTCATGGCTTCAGCGCTGGCGTCATACTGCAAAAGACCACCATAGGTCCCAAGCCCTTGTGAGCTAAGCTCCAGGGTCGCAGTATAAGGAGTTGTGTCCGGCTGATTGATGATGATCCTTGCGTCACCTGATCTTTTTATCTCCAGGTTAGCGCCAGGAGCTGTGGTCCCGATCCCGACCTTGCCGTCGGCCTTGACCGTCAGCCCTTCATTGGTCGGCGACGACAGCGTACCACCGCCAGACACCCGGAACAATGAGCCGTTCACGGCGTCTTTCTGATGGATATGGAACATGGTATTGGTCCCGGCCTGAGTGGCGATAGTATCGTTAAAAACGATCATCCCGCTGGTATCAGAACCCATACCGCCTTCAAAGGCCATAAAAATGTTATTGTTGGATTCACGTGTACCATAGCCAGTATACACGACAAGGTTCGCGCTTGGATTGGAGACCCCTATCCCCACCCGGCCATTGGCATTGACCCGCATTTTCTCAACGTTATTGATCCCGAAAAGCAGATTGTATGCGGACCCATCCGTACCCACCATGAAATTACCAGCCCCGCTAACGCCATTTACACTTAATAGACCACCCCTGTAAGAATCATTAATGTTCGATAAATGGAGGAATGTTTCCAGTCCGCCAGCAACGTTCTTGGCAATTTCAAGTTTTCCGTTGGTCGGGCTTACCGTCCCTATCCCTACGTTGCCAGCATTATCGATCCTCATCCTTTCGGTCAGTCCGGCATCGGCTACGGTATTAGTGTAGAACAACAGGGCATTGGAAGCATTAGAGGCTTCGACCATGGCATTATTCTTGCCTGTACCGTAAAAAAGGATATTGGCTCCACCTGCTTTGTTGGCGATAAAATTATAACCGCTGGACACTGTGGACTGAACAATACCGGTCACGTCAAGGTGCACGGACGGATTGGACATGCCTATACCGACATAGCCGTTCTGGGACACCGTGATCGGTGGAACGCCGGCCCTCGAAGTATTCAGGAACAGAGGAAGCATTACCCCTCCACCAGGAGCAGAAGAAGACAGCTCTGCTCCTCTGTTGTTCATTTGTATTTGCACAAAAGATGTTTTTGCAGAGTTGTAAACGCGTATGCCTTCAGCGCCATCACTACCAAGCGCAACCTCCGAAGCCTGTTGCACGCTCAACCTGCTGGCCGGGGCGGTTGTCCCGATACCAACATAGCCGGCTGAATTGATCCGTACCCGTTCAAAATCCTGGTTACCAAGTGCTGTCAGGAACGCTAGTCCGGAGATCCCCCCGGTGTTGTTCTCTGCCGTGCCAACTATCGCCGAGCTTTTTGTCCCGGCTACATAACCGAATTTTAGACCGCGCGCGCTGCTGGTCGAACCGCCGGTGGCATCACTGAACAGCTCCGCTATCTTCCAGGTCCCTTCATCATTAGGAACAAAGGAAGCGGTGCCATTGTTGGAAACAACGGTCAATTTACTTTCCGGCGCTGCCGTACCGATACCGATATTACCATTGCCTAGCAACACAAGTTGATTGGGATTATTATTTGCGTTTACTCCTAACTTTAACAAAGCAGCACTATTGTTATAGTTCATGTTCGAATAGATCGCGCCGATCGTTCCACCGTACTGATTATAGGTCACCACGATACCATAATTCGGAATGTCCCCTCCTACCCTCAGTTCTCCATTCCCTATAGACCCAGGTGCATAAATATGTAGTTGGCTCAACGGCGTACTGGTGCCGATCCCGACATTCCCATTCTTGGTCACATAGAGAGCATCGGGCACGCTGCCGTCCACGGAATCCAGAGAATAGCCATCCCCGGCGAACACGGCGCCGTTCTTGATAAAGTTGTTAGCGCTGACCGTTCCGGCTACTTCGAGCCTGGCTCCGGGGGAGGTCGTTCCTATCCCGACATAACCATTATCCACTACCGTGATCCCGCTCCCGTCCAATTCACCTGAAGTAAGCACTCCGCCAAAGTATGTCCTATCACCCATCGGACGCAACACTCCGGACCAGTTCGTGCCAGCGAGATCCGGTGCGATGACAGAGCCGCCCTTCGGAATGATCAACATGTTCGTCCCGGAGAAATTCCCACCGGTGATCGTCGAAGGATCAAGCCCCAGGGCAATGGACTTGTTCGTACCGCTGGCACCGATCTGCAAGACCTTGTAGGTACCAGGCGCGTAGCCGAAACCGGTGGTATTAGCGATCGGAAAGGTCTCATTGCCGATGTTACCGGAGACCTGAAGTCGATAGACAGGATTTGTTACACTTATACCGACGCTGCCCCCGTTGGGCTGCAAAACTATCACGCCATTAGCAGTATCTGTTACCCCGCGTAACGCATGAATGGACGAAAAAGGGGTCTCTCCGGAATTGCTGTAAAAATCTATTTGGGTCGAGATCCCGCCGGTGCTGACCCTTTTGCCATTTAACTCCAGTCCGGTCGCTCCGCCGGAACTTTTCGCCGCAATGGTCAACACGGTACCCGCTGTATTAAAGCCTCCAATGTTGGGATTGGTCGTCCCGATCCCAACGTTACCATCCACCCCGATCCGCATTCTTTCTGTATTGTTCGTTCCAAATATCATATTGCCGTTAACATAATTCCATAATTGCAGGGTCTTCGGACCGCCGATCGAGGCGCTGTTCCCATCATTAATGGAATTGATCGCACCCCTAAAACTGCTTCCTTGATAGAACTGGATCCCGGAAAATGCACTGGCGTCCATCGCATCCCCATTGCTCACCCTGACTATTGTTCCAGCATTTGCACTGGCGCTGACCTCCAGTTTGCTACTTGGAGAAGTCGTGCCTATGCCTACATTACCATCATAAGGATTGAGCAACAGATTGCCGTTGGTCCCGGAGGCTATTCCCTGGATGGCATTCCCATTATTATCTGGGACATAACCTATTGCCACGCCCTTGCTGTTAGCCGAATCGTAACTTGAATACTGCCAGTTGCGATTTGAATAAAAGCCAGTGTTGCCAATGGTCAGGGTTCCACCCAATAGAGATAGTTTGCCGTAGGGCGCAGAGGTCCCGATACCGACACTGCCGTTCCTCGTAACATATAGAGCGTTTTGCACACTGCCATCCGAAGAATCCAGCGAATAGCCGCTGCCTGCTATGGCCACCCCATTTTTCAGATAGTTATTGGCGCTGACCGTCCCCGCTACTTCAAGTTTCGCTGAGGGAGCGGTTATCCCGATGCCTACGTTGCCATTCGTTGATACCGCCACCGCCTGTTGTCCGTTGCCGGCCAGCAAGCCGCCGGCCTGAAGCGCATAGTTCACTAAGTTGAGTTTGGTCCGAGGGGCTATAGTTTCACTGCCGGCAGTGATCTGTATATAAATATTACTGTTATCGGCCAAAACATTTGGGCTGACCGGAAGCGATATTGTGTATACGCCATGATCAAGCGTCACGTTAACTGCCAGTTGCTGCCAAAGCAAAGTACCAGCGGTCGGATCATTGTAGAGCTGGAAGTCCATGGCCTGCGAGGTATGCCCTGATGACGCGTATTTCAGCAGGCGCCCGGAATAGGTTATCGGGTTAGCCACGGCCAAGGCTGCTGTCGCCAAACTTAATATGATCAATATGGTTAACAAGATGTTCTTTAACATGATCATTTCCTGTCCGTCTCTTCCTGATCTTGATCACCGATAGCTTCTTCCTCTTTTATTGGTGATAATGCTGCCGGAATATTTTTTTCCAATATTTCCAGCCGGACCTTGATCAGCTTGTTCTCTTCCATTATCGTTCTGTTCGCTTCCTTGAGCGCTTCGTTCTCAGCTTGCAATTCTTTGAAAGCCTCTATGAACAAAGGCGCCATCTTGCTATATTCCACCGATTTATATCCGTCGCTTCCTTCTGATACTACTTCCGGTAGCACCTTCTCAACTTCCTGAGCAATAACGCCGACTTGCTGTTTTTTATCTACGCCTTCCTTCCAGTTAAAGTAATACCCGTTAAGCAGGTCGATCTTTTCCATTGCGCCGCTTAGCTTTACCAGGTTTGTTTTCAATCTGGCATCAGACAATGAATTCCAGGCATTAGCCCTGGCCTCGCTACCATCTCCCGCCACACCGACTTGTAACTTATAGGCAGGCGCTGTCGTCCCGATGCCGACGTTGCCGGCTGTATTGATCACCATTCGATAATTACTGGAGGTATTGCTGTAAAAAGCCAAGCCTCCTCCTGGCGCTACTCCTAAGGTATCCGCACCTATAGACCATTCTTGATTACCGCTTCCGGTGGCTTTCAGGTCCAAAGCGCCAAAACTTGAACTAGATTCTGCTTTGAGAGCAGGGACTACACTATTCACTAAAACATGTAATATATTTACCGGCGCCGTAGTCCCGATGCCGACGTTGCCGATATGGGTGATCACCATGCCGGCACCGTCAGCGCCTATAGCACCACCGTTACCCTTGGTAAAGAAAAATAAAGCGCCGCCAGCGCCAAGCCCTGTGCCATATTGCCGTGCCTGTATCCCGGCCACATTTACATGAGCATCACCTTGTCCTCCAAATCTTGAAAAATATAGACCTCCAAGATGGGCGGCATCAGTGTTTTGACTGGAAACCAAGTTTAGGACCGCCTCATTGTTGGCAGAATAAATATCAACGATCCTGCCGGAGGCATCAGGTTTAAAATAAGCGCCAGAATTGATATAGGTACCCGGGCTCGCTGTTCCGATACCGACGTTGCCACCGCTCTTTTGCAATACAAGATCTCTATAGTTAGACAAGCTGGTCCCATAAGCCTGTAAAAACCCTTTCTCGTAGGTGTTAGAATAACCAATATCCAAACGATATGAAGAAGTCTGTCCTAACGATATTTGAGGAACCCACTCCGAAGTTCCTACAATATGCAAATAGCTTTGAGGATTCGTTATCCCGATGCCGACGTTGCCCAAACTAGTTATATGCATTTTCTCGACCAATGACCCGCCATGAGAGATCGTGCTTAATGCCAGATATCCGGCATAATCGCTAGCCCCTGTTTCTTTCGCGCCCCTGATCGAAGCGAACGGCGCCGGACCACCACCAGCGTCCCATTTTCCACCCAGAGCCAGAGTGCCACCATAATTCTGAGCAAATGCATCTAATGTTCTGACGTATAGATTAGCACCATTGCCTGTTTGATTATTTCCCGCAAGATCAAGCTGGGCATATGGATTCGTCGTCCCGATACCGACGTTGCCGTTACCATCCACGATGAACCTGCTGCCGGCGGCCTGATATACTTCAAAGCCGGTCTTGCCGCTGCCGCCCGTATTGTAAACCCGCAAGCCTTTGCCGTTCGCGTCGTAGTTGACTATGGATTGCGCCCATTTATTGGCCAGGCCCACCTTGAAGATTATGGCGCCCTCTTCATCTCCGGAGGTTGGCAGTCCCAGGGAGGATACTCCGAACATATTGGCTGCCGCCGTCGAACTGTAGACATGCAGTATAGCTTCCGGTGCGGTCAACCCTACCCCAACGTTGCCATTTTTCGTTACGTACAAGGCATCTGGCACACTGCTGTCAGAAGAATCCAGCGAATATCCATCCCCAGCAAAGGGAACTCCGTTCTTTAGAAAATTATTGGCACTGACCGTACCGATCACTTCAAGCTTGGTTTGTGGCGCGGTCGTGCCTACGCCAACGTTGCCATCTGAGGCAATTCTCATACACTCATCATTTCCATCAGTGCCTGCACGAAAGACCAGGGAGCCTTTGTTGTCCGCGCTATCCCTAATGCCTTGAATTTTGCCAGAATATCTATTTACCCCGGCATTATCTTCAATGCCAAAAGCCAGGCCTGCGCCAAAGCCAGTGCTCATATCTCCTGAACTGGACCGCTTTAAATCCAGTACGCTCGCACAAAGATCAGTGTCCGCAGTTTGTTGTGTTATATGAAGGACGTGTAGAGGATTAGTCGTACCGATACCGACATTGCCGTTCGTTGAGACCACCACCGCCTGCTGTCCGGTACCTCCCAATAAACCACCGGCCTGCAAGGCATAACCAACCGTATTTATTCTGATCCTGGGTGCTTGCGTTTCACCGCCGGCTACGATCTGGAGATACACATTGTCCTGGGCAAGAACGCTCGGGCTGACCGTAAGGGAGACAGAATAAAGACCATGATTCAGGCTTACACTGACCCCGGTTTGCTGCCAGAGCAAAGTGCCGGCAAGAGGATCATTGTAGAGCTGGAGATCCATGGCTAAAATCGTATGCCCTGCTGCTGCATATTTCAGCAAGCGACCGGAGTATTGGATTTGACCGGGTAAGGCAAAAGCCCAACCCATCATGGTCAGGAACAGTAAGAGCGCTACAAGGGTTTGCTTGCGCATAGTTGCCTTCTGTATTTAACGTATACACTATATTCATTCCCTGATAACAAGGGTTTCATACATATCATTTAGAGCTTTTTATGGCCCTACCAAATGAAAAAGGGCACCCCAAGAGTGCCCTTCCTTTGTCCTCATTATCTTGGTAGTTCCTGAAACCTACCGAGCCTCCAGAGCCTGGATCCTGCTTTCGAGCTCGCTGTTC
>JBAZXJ010000074.1:0-7110 GCA_041659865.1 Candidatus Margulisiibacteriota bacterium
CATCATACGCCCAAAACGAAAAACCTTGCCAATATAGAATATTAGATGAGGACCATTGAATGTACCTAGTGATCGTTATTTTGAAATTCTGTTTATTCATTATCCTGGCGCCGTTGGTGTCCGGGTTCATTACGTATCTGAAAAACAATCTGCGGATGCGCAAAGGGCAGAGTATTTTACAGCCGTACTTTAATTTGCAGAAATTGTTCAATAAGGATGAAGTGATCTCGGTTACGGCGTCCTGGATCTTTAAGACGGCGCCTTTTGTGGTGATCGCTTCGATGTTGACCGGGTTGGTCGTTGTTTGCTGGCCGGGGGATCTTTTGATCTTGATCTTTGTCTTTGCTCTGGGGCGATTTTTTATTGCTTTAGCCGGGCTGGATACGGGAAGCGCTTTCGGCGGGATGGGTTCTTCGCGGGAGATGTTCATTTCCAGCTTGGCCGAACCATCGGCCGGTCTTGCTGTCTTTGCTCTGGCTCTGCAGTACGGCTCGACCAGTGTGAACGCGCTTACCGGGACACATGCTTTTAGCTTTGCTACTTTAGCCGCGGCCGCGACCTTGTTCATCGTGATCCTGGCGGAGACGTCACGCATTCCGGTGGACAACCAGGAAACGCATCTGGAGCTGACCATGATCCATGAAGCGATGGTCCTGGAGTATTCCGGCCGGCGCTTGGCCCTGATCGAAATGGCCTCTTATATCAAGCAGATGACCTGGCTGGTGCTCTTATCCCTGATACTATTACCGGTCTTATTGCATGATCTGTTCTGGACCCTGGTCATGATCGCCGTGTTCTCGGCCTTGATCGCGGTCGTGGAAGTAAGTATCTCCAAGATGCGTTTGTTCCGGGTGGCGGATCTTTTCGGGCTGGCCTTTGGGCTGGCAGCGGCGGCTCTGGTCTGCGCCATGTTAGGAGTATAAAAATGGAATTGCCGATAATATTTCTGATGATGGTCTTTAGTTACGCGCTGGTTGCTGACCGCCGTGTACCTAATGCCATTAATAATTTTCGCTGGCAGTCTTTCTTTTTATTTTTGCTGACCCTGCTTTTAGGTTTTAAGGAAAAGGAGCTAGCGCTGATCCTGGTCGCCGGTCTGCTTTTTGGCTTAAAGGTGGTCGCTATCCCGTATTTTTTACAGCGTACGCATAAGGAACTAAAGGCCAGCGATGATCTGGGCTATTTTTTAGATCCCCAGCTCTCCATGGTCCTGCTTTTGGTCTTAAGTTATCTCTCCTGGACCTTTGTCCATTCGCTTTTCCCGGCCTGCGACCGTTTGCAATTGGTCATGCTGACCTCGTCCTTTATCATGGCGATCTCCGGGATGATCTTAATGGTCCTGCGTATGACCGCGCTGGCCCAGATCATCGGGCTGTTGGTCATGGAGAACGGGCTGTTCCTTTTAGCCTCATCTTTATCCGGCGGAATGCCGTTCTTTGTGGAGACCGCAGTGTTCTTTGATGTTTTTGTCAGCGTGATCATTTCAGGGGTCTTTGTTTATAGAATAAAAAAATATTTTACCCATATCGACGTGAATAAATTGTCCAGGTTGAGAGGTTAAGCGATGTTGATCCTGTTTATTTTAGCGGTCCCTATGCTATTGGCGCTCTTTTCGGTGACCCTGGGCCAAAAGCTGAGCACAGTGGCCAAGATGAACTCTTTGGGCCATCTGACACTGTTCTTGACGGCGCTCTGGCTGATGCTGGACGTCGGGCTTTCCGGTAAAGTTATCCAGCTCTTCAATTTCTTCTATCTGGACGCGTTGAGCGTGTTCTTTATTTTTGTTATTTCCCTGGTCGCCCTGGCCGCTTCGCTCTACTCGATCACATATATCGAAGACAATGTTAAGACAGGGGAGATCAGCCCGAAGAAAGCTGCCTATTATTATTTATTATTTAATTTCTTTTGCTTTTCCATGTTACTGGTACCCTCGGTAAGCAACCTGGGCATGGTCTGGGCCGCGGTGGAAATGACCACGCTGATCTCGGCCTTTCTGGTCGGCTTCTATAATACCAAGCAATCGGTCGAGGCCGCCTGGAAGTATATTATTATTTGTTCCGCAGGGATCATAATCGCGCTCTTTGGCACGGTGTTGCTTTCCTATGCGTATTTCCTGGGTACAGGAGCCAAGAGCTTGAACTGGCCAGAACTGCTTTCTGCCGGGGCGGTCTTAGACAAGAATATCCTGAAGATCGCCTTGCTCTTCATCCTGGTCGGCTACGGGACCAAAGCGGGTTTGGCGCCGATGCATACCTGGTTACCCGATGCCCATAGTCAGGCGGTAACTCCGGGCAGTGCCTTGCTTTCGGGGGTTTTATTAAAGACCTCGATCTATGTCTTACTGCGCTGTTCGATGATCAGCGGGGCCAGTCTTGGACCGCAGTATTTTCAGCATCTCTTGTTAATGTTCGGCCTGATCTCGCTGGTCGTTTCCTGTGTCTTTATTCTGGTGCAATCCGACTTGAAACGTTTGTTGGCCTATAGCAGTATCGAGCATATCGGCATCATCTGCATCGGCTTTGGGCTGGCTACGCCTTTAGCGGTATTTGGCGCTTTACTGCATATCTTAAATCACGCCGCGACCAAGGCTCTGATGTTCTTCGGCGCGGGTGATGTGGTGCGTAAATTCGGCAAGCATAATATGCACGCGATCAGAGGAGTGATCAAGACGATGCCGTTCACGGGTTCGATGCTCTTGATCGGACTTTTTGCCCTGACCGGGTTACCGCCGTTCTCGATCTTTATCAGCGAGTTTTTGATCATCTTCGCGGCTATCGCCAAAGGCTCTTTCTGGACCGCGGGGCTGGTCCTGGGGCTGGTGGTGATCATCTTTAGCGCGATGCTAAGTCATTTCAGCAAAATGCTCTTTGGCAAAGCGGTCAAAGACGCCGAGATCGCGCATGAACCTCTGACCGGCAAGCTGGCCTTTTTATTTTTACTGATCCCTATTTGTTTGCTGGGCCTATATTTGCCAGGCTTTTTGAATGGTACGATCTCGTCGGCAGTTAAAGTCATTACCGGAGCGTAAAACAAATGAGCAGTACTAGTTTGTTATTTAAGTTACAGGAAAAACTTGGCGCGCTGCTGATCTCGTCTTCGGTGAAATATCCCGATGAAGTTCTGCTTAAGGTAAAAGCAGATAACTTTCAGCCCTGCTGTAAAACTTTGCACGAATATTTGCGCTCGCCGGTGATGATGCTTTTCGCCAACGACCGCAGAAAGACAAGTAATAGTTATGAAGTTATCGCGGTCTTTGCCGCTTATGTCTATAAAAGCTGGGTTCAGGTAAGTATCGATATCCCGGCTGATGACCCGCGCTTCCCCTCGCTGGCTAAAAGTATCTATTCTGCCAATCTCTTTGAGCGGGAAATAAAAGAGCTGTTCGGGATAGAAGCCGAAGGCCATCCCGACCTGCGCCGTCTGCATCTGCACGATGAGGTCTGGCCAGTGGGTAATTACCCCCTGCGCAAGGATTTCACGGGCACAGCTTTGGGCAGTGAACTTAGCCCCTACAAATTCTCCCACGTGGAAGGCGAGGGCATTTTCGAAGTGCCAGTAGGTCCTGTCCATGCCGGGATCATCGGCCCCGGGCATTTCCGTTTCAGCGTGGCTGGCGAACCGATCATTAATCTCGAACTGCGTTTGGGTTTCACTCATCGCGGAGTAGAAAAACATTTTGAAGGCAGGAAATGTCTGGAAGCCGTGACCTTGGCAGAATGTGTCTCCGGCGATTCCAGTTTCGCCCACAGCCTGGCTTACAGCATGGCCGTAGAAAAGATCTGCGGGCTAAAAGAAGATCTAAATACCGGATACACCCGAGGGATATTCCTGGAACTGGAGAGGATGTATAACCACGCCAATGATCTGGGCGGAATGGCTACGGATGTCGGCTTTAGTTTTCCTGCGGCGCTGGCTTCAGTTCTCAAAGAAGAAATATTGCAGTTAAACGATGATCTGACCGGACATAGATATCTGAAAAATATCAACCAGCCGGGAGAATTGAGCCTGGAGATCGACCAGGTAAAAAAGGATATCCTTAAAATGTCCCTGCCACAGATCGAAGAGGACTTCGCCGAACTGGCCCAACTGCTCAACAACAGCGCCTCGTTCCTGGACCGAACTGAGAACACGGGTACTCTGCGCCAGAAGACAGCGGAAGACTTAGGTATCGTCGGCCTGGCCGCGCGGGCCTCGGGTATCCCCAATGATATCCGCAAGTCGTTTTCGGAGATCCATAAAGAAGCGGAAATGACCATGGCTATAGAACAGGGAGGGGACTGCCTGGCCCGTTTAAAGGTCCGGATCACGGAATTTACCGAGTCGGTCAGACTGATCAAAACGTTCTTGGCGAAGCTGACCCCGGACAGGCGTCCTAACTACACTCCAGCAGCGAATTGGCCCAAGGCAGGCAAAGCCTTGGGTTATGCCGAGGGCTGGCGGGGGCCGGTCTTATATTGGCTGGAAACAGCCGAGAACGGCTCGATCAGCAGATGCAAAATAGTCGACCCTAGTTTTCATAACTGGCCAGGGCTGTCCTACGCGGTCTTAGGCGATATCATTCCGGATTTTCCGTTATGCAATAAAAGTTTTGATCTTTCTTACGCGGGGAACGACCTATGAACAACATCATAAATAACAGACTGCGCAAAGGCATTTTGGACCGGAGCATCGAACCGGCGGTCCTCAATGATCTGACCACCGTCGGCGAACAGATGAGGGATCAGATCATGAAAAAATTCGGACGCTCTTTAAATATCCGCGAAGTCGATACCGGCTCCTGCGGAGCCTGCGAGTCGGAGATCATCGCCGCGAACAATCCCAGCTATGATATCTCCCGTTTCGGCATCAACTTTGTGGCTTCGCCTCGCCATGCTGACGCGCTATTAGTTACCGGGCCGGTTTCCAAGAATATGCTTTTAGCGCTGAAGAATACTTATGATGCGATGCCGGAACCTAAATTCGTGATCACCTGCGGTGACTGCGCGCAAAACGGCGGGCCATTCGCCGGGTCGTATTACACGCTTGGCGGAGTGAAGGATATTTTACCTGTGGCCCTGCATATTCCGGGGTGTCCGCCGAGACCGTTGGTCATCATTCAATATTTGCTGGGGTACCTTAAGGGTTAAGTAACAAGTAATAAGAAACAGGTAACAAGGAAGTACAAGCACATTTTGTCATATCCTTGTTACTTATTACCTGTTACTTGTTACTTAAATTGCCCCTCCGCCCCGAACCAGGTATAATATAGGCTACTGAAACGCCTAGCTACTCCAGAACCCTTAAAAAGTCGCTACAGCAATAAGCATTTACCGAAAAAGTATCAGGAAAGGATCCACCCCATGAATAATTTAGTCTTATTCGAGCAGAAAGAGGTCCGCCGGGTGTGGAACGAGGTGGAGCGGAAATGGTATTTTGCGGTTCAGGATGTGATAGAGATCCTTACCGGTAGTGACGACATTAAACAGTATGTAAAGAAGCTAAAAAGCCGTGATCCCGAATTGAGTTCCAACTGGGGTACAATTTGTACCCTGGTTGAAATGACAGCTGCAGATGGTAAAAAAAGGAAGATACAGTCGGCGAATATCGAAGGGTTGCTCCGTTTGATCCAGTCCATTCCCTCGCCCAAAGCCGAACCGTTCAAACGCTGGCTGGCCAAGGTGGGCTATGAGCGTCTGCAGGAGATCGAGAACCCCGATCTGTCTGCCAAACGCATGAAGGAGATCTACCGCCAGAAGGGCTACTCCGAGGCCTGGATCGAGAAACGGATGCGCGGTATCGCGGTGCGTGACGAGTTAACTGGCGAATGGAAAAAACGCGGGGTTAAAGAGCATTTGGAATACGCCATTCTTACTGCCGAGATCAGCAAGGCAACCTTTGGACTGACTCCGGCGGAATATCGTGAACATAAGGCCTTAACCCAGCCCGGAGATAACCTCCGTGACCACATGACCGACCTGGAGCTGATCTTCACCATGCTCGGCGAAGCTTCAACTACCGAGATCGCCAGAAACACAGACGCCAAGGGCTTTCCTAAAAACAAGCAAGCGGCCAAGTCCGGCGGCAAAGTAGCCGGCAACGCGCGTAAGGAGCTGGAGAAGAAGAGCGGGAGAAAAGTCTCGACGAAAGAGAACTTCAAGGAAATTCCAGAAAGCCGTCGGCGATTGCGCTAATATATTCCAATGCACAATGCCACCCAAACCCTCCTGCTCGACGGCCTCTCCATCCCGCTCCTGCGCAAGAAGATCCGCAACGTTAATCTGCGTGTACATCGTCCGGACGGTGCCGTGACCATTTCCGCCCCTCTGCGTTTGGATATAGATACGATACGTCGTTTTGCTCTGAGCAAACTGGACTGGATCCGCCAACAGCAAATTAAAGTTAGAACGCACAAAACAGCAACGCCTTTGGCATACGTTAGCGGCGAAAGCCATTTCTATCTAGGCCAACGATATATCTTGGAAGTAATGGAAAAGAAGACCAGCCCCAAGGTGATCCTAAAACCCGGCGTGATCGAAATGCACATTCGGCCTGGTGCGACTAAAGCCCAGAGATTCGCGCTGCTTGAAACCTGGTACAAGAAACGGCTTAAGGAAATTATCCTGCCGTATCTTGGCCCGCTGGAAAGGACGATGCAGGTCAGACCGACAGCGATAGCTATCCGCACCATGAAGACCCGCTGGGGGACCTGCAATATCAGAACGAAAAAGATCACTTTGAATAGCGAGCTGGCGAAAAGACCGCTGGAGAGCATCGAATATGTTCTGGTCCACGAGATGGTTCATTTATTAGAACGCGGGCATAAGGAGAGGTTTAAGGGGTATATGGACAGGTTTTTGCCGGGATGGAAGGGGAGAAGGGCGGAATTGAAAATCCTAGGTCATTGAGCCTGTCGAAGTGCCCGCTTGCCAAGCTCCGTCCCCAATGACTACCGAGAAAAGTCCTCTGGCCTGCGGCCGGCTTTTTTTATGCAGGGCTCTGCCCCGCACCCCGGGAATATTTCTTTTTGACGGCAACGTTACTTGAAACACGGATTACACAGATTAACCCGCCGCCACAACCGCCTAATACAAAATAGATGCGATGGCGTGGCGATGGATCCGTGCAATCATC
>JBAZXJ010000075.1:0-7047 GCA_041659865.1 Candidatus Margulisiibacteriota bacterium
TACTATTACCAATAGCTATGGCTGAGGCACCGGCCGTAAAATATTCTGCCATGTTTTCCGGTGTTACTCCACCACAGGCTAAAAGCTTGATCTCGGCAAAAGGACCTTTTAGATATTTGAAATATTGTGCTCCGCCAAGGCTGGCGCTGGGAAATACTTTTACCATATTTGCCCCGCTGGTCCAGGCTTGCTGTATCTCTGCAGGAGTTAACGCTCCGGGAAATACCGGGGTCGACTTATGCCTGCAGTAAGCGATCATCGCCTGGTCCGCGATGGGGGAGACGATGAATTCGGCGCCGGCCTCGATCGCGGAAATGGCCTCCTGTCTTGAAAGTACAGTTCCCGCACCCAGTGTCAGACCAGGGAAATTCCTGGACTTAATAGTTTTGATCAGCTCTAGGGCAGAGGGGGTGTTCAGCGTGATCTCAATGTGCTGCAAACCTGCGGACAAGGCAGCTTCAACGGCTCCTTCAACCTGTTCTGGGGACGAACTTCGGATAATGCCGATAATGGGCAGGCTTTCAAAACAGGCTAAGTCCATCTTATACCTTGATGTCTTCGATCAATGACTGGTAGAACTCGGCATACTTGTCTTTATCAGCGGATTCCCTGAGTTTGATCGCCGAACGTGGATGCTCATTTAGGATGCCAGTGATCACATAAGGGATGATATACCCCCATTCGATCTCTTTTCTTAGTTCCAGAAAATCTTCCTGCAGTATCTTGAGAATCGGGACAATGTTGAATTTAGGATTTTTCAGAAAACCCAACAGCAGTTCCAGCGGACAGTTGCCAGCCCCCCGGCCAATACCGTTGATCGTAGCGTCCATGAAGTTGGCGCCTTTAATTATCGCTTCGATGGTATTGGCAAAACCCAGCTGCAGATTGTTATGGGCGTGTATGCCGACCTCTATGCCTTTTGGGTTGAGATACTTCTTGTATTTATCTACCAGGTAATGGATCTGTTCTGAATACATCGAGCCGAAACTGTCGACCACATAAACTGCTTTCGTTTTGCATTCCTCGCCGATCTGCTGCAGTGCCTCGTTCAGTTCAGGGTCCTTGGCCTGGGAAACGGCCATGATATTGATCGTCGTTTCGTAGCCTTTGTCGGTAATATGCTTGACCAGGTCAATCGCTTTATCTATTTCCTTAACATAGCAGGCCACCCTGATCATATCCAGGGCGCTGTCCTTGGCCTGGGGAATATCTTCGTAGTTGATCCGGCCGATATCTGCCATAGCGGACAGTTTGATCTTGCCTTTCTTTTTACCGATCAGCTTTTTGAGGTCTTCTTCATGGCAGAATTTCCATTTGCCGACGACATCTTTGGAGAACATGCCGGCAGATGATTTGTAGCCGATCTCTACATAATCTATACCTGAAACTTCACAAGCAGTGAAAACGTTCTGGACGAACTGGTCAGTGAACTGCCAGTTATTAATTAAACCGCCGTCCCTTATGGTGCAATCAAGTACTTTTATTTCCGGACGATACATAATGCTCTGCCTCCTTAAAAAATAGGATATCAAGATAACGCAAATCCGCCCGGCTCGCAAGAATGCAACAAAAAGGCACCTCCTTCGATAATCTTAATGAGAGGGTTTTACGCAAGTTTTGAGCTGTTTATAGCGATAATATTAGTAGGAAGGTGAGGGGTGAATGGTCATGATGAATAAGCTTCCAATTCAAGGTAACAATGGTCAGGCCATATCTAGCAGGGGTAATGTTCATGAGCAGATTGCAACCAGTTATTTGATCAACAAATACAATATGATGGATAGGAATGTTATCGCAAGTAGTTTGTCTGTGGTGGATATAGAACGCGACAAGAATTTGAATGGACTCCAGAAAAAAGCGATTACTGAATATGTACTGAATAAGTGTGCTGATGATGCTGGTATGGTAAAAGGGCCAGACAGGGTTTTGGATCGGCTTCGGGTCAAGTATGGCTCAAAAGGGATAGATAAACCTACGATTGCAAGATGGTGCCGTATCGCTCAGTCTAGGCAGACCATAGCACAGCCTAAGCAGCTGCCTGCCGTTCTTAAACCTGCAGCTTTACCTCCTGCTTTAGCCAATAATATTAGCTTGGAAGAACAAGTGAGGAATCAGGTATTAGGTAAAGGATATCAGTATCATCTTGATTCTGATGCTATATCTAATAAAAAATTAGCAACAGGGAGGATAAGTAGGTTCCATGATGAGGATTCCGATGAATTGTTTCAGGATCTTCTGGAAGAATATCATGCTTCGGATTTTGACGAGGCCAGTCAGGAAATCTTTCAACAAGCTAAATCTTGGGCAATAAATAATAATGGCAAATATAAGTACAAAGATAATGATTGTTATGATGCAGCTATGAAGATAAGCGGACGGGATCCTAATGATCCAGGTGCTTTTGTGAAAAAACCTTTTACGAGAAGATTTTTGGAAAACAATTTATGGGATATGCCAGCAGGAACTACTGTTTGTACCGAGAGATCATCGATGTTCGGACCTAAAAAAATATGGGATGCTGCTGAGAAGAAATTCAGGCTTAAATTCAGTGATCACTGGGGGGTTTTGGCTCATAAGCGTAATGGCGAGCCAGTAGTGATCCATTTTGGACAGAAAGTATGGGTCTCTACTTTGCCCAAATTCTTACGTAAAGTTGATGATAACAAGTCTGTGCGGGTATATCTCGACGGACACCAGAAAAGAAACCTGCTGCTCGCTTATAATTCTGGCGAACCCAATAAAAGCTGATCAAGTCTTTCTGGAGATAAGATGAGCTGCAAGTTCATTGATAAGCGATTTGTCATTATTATTGATCGATAATAGATCAGTATATTCGTTCGCAATATCTGCATATGAATGACATTGTTCGTTCAATTTCCTGATCACATTTTTTGCCGTTACAATAGTTTTGATCTCTTTAGCTTGTTTATTTGTGAGCACTCTCTTTCCATAGTAAGTCATTATGATAAACTTATTATCTTCTGATCCTCTTAAGGCTAGGATCAATGGCAGAGTTATCTTTTTTTCTAAAATATCGCTAATGTTCGACTTGCCGGTGACTCTTGCATTACCGGTCAAGCCTAGTAGATCATCCCTGATCTGAAATGCAATCCCAATATTAAGTCCTATCTTTTCCAGCAGTGCCACATCCTTAGTTGAGGCGCCACCCAGCACAGCGCCCAGCTGTAAAGGCCTGGCGATGGTGTAGTAACCGCTCTTGTAAGCCATGATCTTGTTAAGCAGTTTCATGTCGAATAACTGATATGAGGCCGCCTTAAGGTCTAATTGCTGGCCCCAAACTATTTCTTCGGTCATAGTATTATAAAGTTTGTTGAATTGCTGTTTTTCCTTGGTCAAGCCAGGCGATCCGTTGAACTCCAGAACTATTTCCTGGCAATAAGAATAAGCCAGGTCGCCAAGCAGGATCGCCTGCGAAAGTCCGTAATGCTCAGCGTTATTCTTGCCTAATTTACTTCGCGTTGCTTTAGCGATAGCGCGATGTACCGTCGGTTGTCCGCGGCGCAGGTCGGCTTTATCCATAATATCATCATGGATCAAGGCAAAAGTCTGAAGTAATTCCAGAGCCAAGGAAAGCTTAATGATCTTTTTGGGCAGACGGTTCGCATAACATTGATAGGCAAAGCAAAGCAAAAAAGGTCTGATCCGCTTTCCGCCTGCCAGCATCAGCCGGTTCAGTTCTTTTTGATAGGGGACAAGCCTTGGGTCAAATCGTTGGCACTTCTCCAGCTTGGCCTGAAGATATTCCTTAAGCAATTTATCGAACCTGGACTTGAATTTGCCTAGTTCTTTTTCAACCTTGTTCATAGCAAAATAATTCTAGCCTATCTCGCCTAATAATAGAAGCTGTGTTAAAATCAGCGCCTTATGTATTTCCAGGATATTATTGGTCAAAAACGAGCATCGTCCTTGTTATCCGGTATCGCCAAACACGGCCGGATCGCTAACGGTTACCTCTTTACCGGACCGGTCAACAGCGGGCAGAAAGAAGCTGCTATCGCCTTTGCCCGCCTGGTGAACTGTCAGGTACCGCTTGATAATGACGGCTGCGGGAAATGTGCTCCCTGCCTTAAGTTCAACAAGGATATCTTTCCGGATCTTTTATCTCTTGAGCCTTTAAAGCAAAAGATCAAGATCGAACAGATCAAGCAGTTGGCGGCCCGTACTGTCCATGGTCCATATGAGGGTAAATGGCGCTTTGTCATAATCGATAAAGCAGAGAAAATGACCACGGAATCGGCGAATTGCTTTTTGAAGCTTCTGGAAGAGCCTGCTGAACGTACGACCTTTATCCTGCTTACGTTCAACGAGTCGGCATTATTGCCAACGATCGTTTCCAGATGCCAAAAAGTCAACTTCAATTATCTGCCCAGAAAGGCCGAAGAGACAAAGGAGATAGACCTTCCTTTACATGATCTGGTCCAAAGCTCCCGCCTGGCAGGGGAGATCGCTGTAGATAAGGATTCTGTCCGGGAGTATTTAGATGGTCTCTTGTATCACTATTATCAAAAAAGGGAATTTGCCAAGACCAAGATCATTTTGAGCTGTTTGCGCAAAATGATTTATAATGTCAATATAAAGCTCTGTCTGGAAGATATGTTCATTAAACTGTATACTAATGAGCAGTCCAGCCGAAAAGCTACATTTACCGGGAGAGAAAATGTCCGAACAGCATAAAGAACAGGGCGAAAGCGCTGTAAGCGAAGCCAATAAGTCTATCGAAAATTTAGGCTTGAAATTCCGTTTTTCGGAAAAAACCTATTTTCTGCGTTTAAGCGGTAAATATGTCCCGCCTAAACCGGGGAGTTTTCTGGTCGTTGAAACTGATCGCGGGGTGGAGTGCGGCGAAGTGGTTACCTTGCCAGTTTTGCCGAAGAGAATAATCAAAAAAGATGTGCAGATCCTAAAGATCCTTAGACAGGCCAATGCCGATGATCTGACCGCTTTATTAAAACTTACGGAGGAAGAGGGCCAGCTTTCCAAAGCCTGTATCCAAAAGATCCGTGATTATGGCATACCTATAAAACTATTGAAGACAGACCTGGTCTTTGATCGGAAAACAGTATATTTTTACTACAAATTCGCTGATAATGACAAAAAACGCAAGGCTAATTTCAAGGATATTACCAGGGACCTGAGCAATACCCTTTTGGCCAGAATAGAATTTGTCCTGGTCGGTAACCGTCTGGAAGCAAAGGCTGGTGGCGGTTATGGTACCTGCGGGCAAGGCTTGTGCTGTGCTACCTGGCTTCCTCGTCCCAAACAGGTAACTATTAAAATGGCCAAGGAGCAGAATGTCCCGATCAATATCCAGAAAATATCCGGTGCTTGCGGCCGACTGCAATGCTGTTTACAATATGAACTGGACTCATATACTAACGGCCGATTAAGTGATATAGTGCCTAAGGAAGCCGTAGCTGGCAAAGAGCCAGCAGAACGTAACCGGTAGCCCTTGAACGGGTAGATGGCAAATGGTAAGTGGTAGACGGGATTCGTTCTTTAGTTTATCCTTTACTGCATTAATTCTTGTATTCTTGTGTTCCTGTGTTCTTGTATTCTGAATCGCATTCTAAAACAAAGAGGAGGGAAAAACATGGCAAAGTACACCCTTAGACCAGGCGAAGACCTGGACAAGGTATTAAAAAAATTCCGCCGCAAGGTCAAACAGGACGGGATCATTGACGATATTCGCAAAAGAGAATACTACGAAAAGCCCAGCGAAAGCAGGAAAAGGCTTGAATCTGTTGGCAAAAGAAAGAGTTTTCTCGCTAACCTTGATGAATGAAAATAGTTGATCGCTATCTGATAGGCGAAATAATGGGGCCGTTCTCTCTAGCAGTGATCGGCTTCATTGTTATTGGTATAGCAGATGTGGTTTTTGTTCTGGCGGATAGCTTGATAAATAAACAGGTCCCTCTGCTCGCAGTACTTAAGCTTTTGGTCTTAAAGATCCCTGATGTGCTGGTGATCTTTTTCCCTATGGCAGTTCTGTTCGCGGTCATGCTGGTCTTGATCCGTCTGGCCAAGGATAACGAGATAACCATTTTTCGCGCCCAAGGCATAAATATTCATCGTATTTTGTTGCCCATCGTTCTGCTTGCCTGTGTATTCAGCTTATTTTCCTATTTGAACAATGAATTCGTTGTCCCCTGGTCCAACCATCATTCCAATAATATTATTCGTCAGGGGCTGCTCAGAGAGCCTCTGCTTGCCCTTCGGGAACAGGTATTCTTCAAGGATAAGGAGAACAGGGTTTTCTATATAGATTCTATATCTGAAGACAAGAGCGTTTTGGAAAATGTAATGGTCTTTGAACAAAATATGAACTATCCCAAGGTGATCTCGGCCCGAACAGCTAATTCCGGAAATGGCATCTGGCAGTTGCATAACGGTATCGTTCACGATTATGACCAGAGCGGGGCCCTTACCAGAGAGATGAGTTTTGATAACATGACCATCAGGCTGGATAATGATGTAAGCGCCTACTATACCGACCAGAAAAGCCCAAGGGAAATGAATAGCCGGGAGATCCTGGCCAGGATCGCTCTCTTTGCCAAAAGCGGGACCAAGGTCCAAGATCTGGAAATAGAATATTACCTCAAACAATCAGCTCCGTTTTCCTGCGCGATCTTCGCCTTGATCGGGATAGCTCTATGCGTTGCGTTAGTTAAAACATCCAAAGACTGGTGGGGTGTGGTCTCCGCTTCGATCATCGCCGCTCTGGCTACAGGTTTCTTTATTACTTTGACCGCCGTATTTAGGGCCTTGGGTCGCGGTGCTTTTGTTTCTCCCTGGCCGGCTGCCTGGGGTGCTAATCTGATCTTTGCTGTGTTCGCTATTGCCTTGATACTTAGAAAGGCCAATGATTAATGGTATTGATCAAAACGGCTATGGAACAACAGATCCGGGAGCGTTTGCTGCAAAAGCCGGGCGATCCGTATTTATTCAAAAGCCTGGGAGATATCTATCTGGATCAGGGCAATTTACCTTTGGCCATTGAACAATACCAGCTTGTTTTGCAGAACCCAA
>JBAZXJ010000076.1:0-922 GCA_041659865.1 Candidatus Margulisiibacteriota bacterium
CTCTTCCGATCTTGAGACCTTAGGCGTGGAGATCGCGCCTACCAATGAACCAATAGACCTGCTGCTGAAATTTGTCTTTAAGCCTTCTTAAATCGATCTGCCCAGTTTACGATCATATATATATGAAATGAATACTATGTTCTTTACCAAAGTGATCAGTTATCAGGATATACCGCCGGTGAACGGTCTACCCAGGATCAGCGAACTCAAGGTCGCTTTTCCGGGCAACGGCCTGACCGCGAAATTGCTCCCGCAAGAGAACTCGCTCAGGATCGTAGGCATCTATACCGGCGCCCAGAAATTCCATTTACTTCTGGCAACTGATAATTGCCGGAACATGGACCATCTGCAGCTCAAAATAAATGCCGAGAACCAATCCAGACATTGTGCTGGTTTTATCCTGCTGATAAACGAAGAGCTAAGCGATCCGCTGAACTACCGGTTCTCTCTTGGCTTCATTAAGCCTGACCCGGCCATCAAGGATGAATTGATCGACTTTACCAGCGACAAGAACATTAAGCGACTATCTATCGTGATGGCACCGACCGAGAAGGTCGTAAAAGAATTCATTGATTATACTTTGACCTTTATCTTCCTGCCCGATCCTCAGGGTTTGTAATAGATAGCGACCAGCCGGTTCGAGAATGTCTTGTATAAATAATCCGTTCGGGCCGGATCGAACTGCCCCAGCCTTCTTTCCAGATTACCATAATAAATATAGCGGATCTTGTTCTCATCAAGGAATTCCTTGCGCCAGGCATCCTCAGTGTTCAGATCAAAGAATTTATCCACAAGAGCCTTCTTGTCCTGCAATCTCTCGGTCCACAGCCAATTCGAGGCAAAAACTTTCTGCTCGGTGTAAACAGGGATCATGATGCCGTTGAGGGGATGGGCCAGGACATTATAGCGCTGCACGCTGGCA
>JBAZXJ010000076.1:932-6959 GCA_041659865.1 Candidatus Margulisiibacteriota bacterium
CATCGACTTTGGGCATGGTTATCGCCTTATATGAATCGATGATATCCCTGGGCAGAGCGTAAGGGAATTCTTTTTTGGCCAGCCCGCTGATGTCCTGTTCCAAAAGAGTAAGAGTACTGATACTGGCGATCAGCAGATACAAAGCAAGGAACAAGGCCCGCCTGTTCTTGAACAGCCAGGAGCCCAGGAAAAACCTGAAAAGCAAGATACCGGCAAGGATATTTATTGCGATTGGTACTCCCAGAAAAAGCTTTCTGCTGAAATACCAGGGGGCCAAAAGCAGCAGCAAACCGCTGATCAGCCAAAGCAGAAGGAACCAATACTTTTGCCAAAACTTAAGGGCATGTCTTTCAGGCGTTCTTTTTTTAATGCTGGAGATCGACCAGGAAACTGCAGCCCACAAGATCAGAATAAAGTTCAACCCCAGATACAAGGGCAGCAGGTGGAGCATCACAGGATAGTCATCCAGAGAAAAATTGCTGGAAGCGAATAAGCGATAGGACCAGATATAATGAAAGGCCAGGGGTATCGCCCCAAAAGCACAGACTACCAAAAGCACGACCCAGAGCTTTTTATCTTTGTTCTGGAACCAGAGATAAACTCCGTTCACCAAAAGCACGAAAAGCACTGAAAGAGCGTCATAGGGATGTACCCAGCCAAGAACAAAGATACTGCCAGCCATGACCCCAAACTTTCCTCTCTTGTTCTTCTGCCAGAGGTAGAAATTGCCCAAAATGACCAGGATCAGGATCAGCGCAAAGGCGATATGAGGAGGATTATACAGACTAAGGAAAAGATTGCCCTCCGGCCACATCGCCAAGCCAAGACTTCCGGAAAATATGGAAAGGGCCAGGATAAAATATTTCAGCAGTCTCTGCCGGACGAACAAGCCGATGAACCAGAACAGAACAAGTGTAAAGATACCGGCCAGGAGAACACGACTAGCTTGATATACGACAAGCCAATCGATATGCAAAAGATGGGACAACTTGCCCAGCGAAGTATAAAACAATAGCAGGCGTTGAACGGCCGGGGTTTCAGTAGAGTAGACGTTCTCGGCCAGCCAGGAGGAGGATATTGAGCCTTGATGGGTCGCTTCCAGCTGAAAAAAGCTGTCCAGGGCGTTGACCCAGGTATGAACCCCGGTAAAGGAATAGTCTGGTGAAGGCATAAAAAAGAAAAATGCCGGCAGGGAAAATATGAGGATGACCAACGCGATCAGGATATACTGGAAATTACGCTTCATACCTATCTTGTAGCAAATAAATGCAGACATCTCAAGCGGATTATATCCCAGAACATCAAAAGTGGATCTTTCCAGACCTGTACCCTGGACTTGGGAGAATCCAGCCAGACCACGGGAACTTCCTTGATCTTATAACCAAACTTACGCCCCAGGAACAGGACCTCAACATCAAAACCAAAGCCCTTGAGCTTTTGCCGAGGGAAGATCTTCCTGGCAGCTTCCTGTTTAAAAACTTTAAACCCGCACTGGGTATCGGCGATACCGCCCAAAGCGATCAAGCGGACCAGCAGGTTAAAGACCTTACCCATTGATTCGCGCAAGAACGGTTGATGTACGCGCACATCGGAATCCTTCATTGCTCTGGAACCAATGGCTATATCGTAGCCGCTGGCCAGCACCGGCAATAATTTCTCGATCTCGGCTATAGGGGTAGAAAGATCGGCATCCGTGAACAATATCGTCTCACCTTTTGCCGCCAGTACGCCCTGACGGACGCTGTAGCCCTTCCCCTGGTTAACTACGTTACAGATGACTTTTACATCTTTGGGGATCATGGCAAGCGTATTGTCAGTACTGCCGTCATCAACGACGATCAGTTCAGCCAGGATATTTTTTTCGGATAAATATTCTTTTATCTTCTTGATAGTATCAGGAAGTCTTTTGGCCTCGTTATAAGCAGGGATAACTACTGATAACACTGGTTCGCCCTTATTGGATCATGGCTATAAGCAGCGCGGTAACGATAAAGACCCCGGCGCAAGCATAGGTCAAACGGTCCATCCCGGTTTCCATGCCCTTTTGGCTCGAGAAAACTCTGGCCTGGCCACCGATAGCACCCATGCCCTCGCCTTTTGGGGAATGAAGCATTACGGTTATGATCACGCCAAGGGCAGCGATTATTTCGATGATCGTTAAGAATGTTTTCATGATTTACTCCTTAAATTGGTTGCAGTTACTATAGCCAAGAATGGTGGGAATGGCAAGAAAGCAGGAAAGCAGGAATAAGGCCCCGTCATTGCGAGGAGGCATCCGACGAAGCAATCTCGACAAGGAATCCTTTAAAGAGATTGCCGCGTCGGATGCCTCCTCGCAATGACGGGGGGATCGTTCTGCTTAATGGTCGCCCATATACCTAAGACCGCTTCATCCTTAACCGGGCTTCCGCGCAGATCCTCTCCACCACTTCCTCGATCCCCAACCCCGTCGTATCGATCTCCACCGCATCCGGCAACAGGCGTAACGGGCTATGCTCCCTCTCCGAATCGGTCCGATCCCGCAGGGCTATATCCTGTTCTATCTGTTGCAGAGATATTTTCACGCCCTTGACGGTCAGTTCCTCAAAACGCCGCTTCGCCCTTTCCTCGACCGTAGCATTCAGATATATTTTCAGTTCCGCATCAGGGAAGACAACAGAACCTATATCACGGCCTTCCATAACTATATTATGGTCCTTGGCGATCTCTCTCTGCCTGGTCATGGCGATATTTCTTACTGCTGAAAGCTTGGCCACTATAGCTACTGCCCTGCTGACTTCAGGGGTTCTGATCCTTTGTTCAGCTATATTGAGCAAGTCCGTGCGAGAAGCTACGGCCACGATCGAAGCTTCATCATCCAACGCTATCCCCTGATCAAGCACGTCTGCGGTGACCGCCCGGTACATCGCTCCGGTATCCACATATTTAAAGGAAAGCTTGTCCGCGGCCAGTTTGGCTACTGTGCTTTTTCCAGAACCGGCCGGGCCGTCGATAGCGATGATCATATTATTGTTACCTTACATTGCCAAGAAATACGTTGGTCAATCCAGCCGTTAGGCCTATCTCCCTGGCTTTTTGCAGGGTCGCCAGAGGGGTTTCCTCCAAATTAGCCAATTTATAGTTAGGGAAAAAGCGGGTCAGTTCCCAAACGGTATCCGCACCAAGGTTAGCCTTGATCCATTCAGCGATGCCTTTAAGCTGTTCCTCATCGTCATTATGACCTGGGATAACATTGGTCACGATCTCCACATGCATGTTCCATTTATCCTTGGCCCGCTTGATGGCCTTGAGAATAGGCTCCGCGCTCGGGATACCGCAGATCTCCCTGAAGAATTTGTCCGAAAAACCTTTCAGATCAACACAATAAGCATCAAGATAAGGCCCGATCATATCCAGCGGCTCTTCATTGATATAGCCATTGGTCACATACACGGTATACAGTCCCTGCTCCTTGGCGATGATCGCGCTGTCATAAGTATATTCGAACCAGATGGTCGGTTCATTATAGGTCCAGGCAATACCCTGGCTGTTATATTTCTTGGCCATATCGACCAGATTAAGTGGAGAAAGAAATTCCATTTTACGGTCAAGACCAGAGTGCGAAAGATGCCAGTTCTGGCAATGCTTGCAGTCCAGGTTACAGCCAACGGTGCTCACCGAGAACACATGAGTTCCTGGATGGAACTGGCGCAGAGGTTTCTTCTCGATCGGATCGACCGCTATCGCCGAACAATCACCGTACACCAAAGAGAATAATGTCCCGTTCTCATTGCCTCTGACCTGGCAATGCCCCTTGTGTCCCGGAGCGATCACGCAATAACGCGGACAAAGCGTACAGCGCACGCTGCCGTTGTCTTTTTTCTCCCAGAAGAGGGCCTCTTTTTTCATGGTCTTAATATATCATAGCTTAAAGATAAGTAGCCAGCGGGGGTAAGGCACCGTTGTAACATTGGAACTGCCCCCGTCATTGCGAGGAGGCATCCGACGTGGCAATCTCTATAAGTATTCCCTGCCGAGATCATCTTGCAGATAAGACCTCTCCCCAATCCCCTCTCCGCCTAGCCGATGCGGCTGGCAGAGAGGGGAAGCTGCCCTCGTCTGTTTCTTTTGAATACGACCTCAATATAGGGGTGGTGGGGAGATGGCAGGTTGGCCAGACCTGCAGTAAAGGATAATACGGGTACTGGACGAGCTGCCCCGAGTGGTGGCTGGGATACGTTAAGGGAATTCTTAAAACCGTAGGTGTTAAGTGGTTTTTCTTTATGGAATATTTCTTTTTGCCATCAAAAAGAAATATTCCCGGGGAGCAGGGGCAGAGCCCTTGCATAAAAATAGCCGCCGGCAGGCCGGAGGGGGCTCTGTTTCTTGTATTCCTGTATTCCCCTCTTCTATGTTACAATATCTTCAAATATTATTCCTGAAATAAATACTGAACGGTACCGATAAGACAAGTGAGCGAACCAAACAGGAAGAGAACTAAAATGAAGGAACAAAGTTTAGAACAAACTACCGCCAAAACGCCCCAGGCCGCCCTGCCCTCGCTGGACGATCTGGACGCTATTTTTGACAACCAGGCCAAGCGCGCCTGGGGCCAATATGACGCTTTGTGCAAAAAGATGGTTGAGCAGGAAGCGCTGGCCCCTGAGCCAAAAACAAAAAAAGGACTTGATAAGAAGGCCTTATTAAAGGTAAAAGAGTATTGGCAGGACAATAAAGATAAACTGATCAGTTAAGAGGGGGGCTTTTATGGGAAACGTTCATGGCTTGGGTGATATGGGCCAGCATATGAATATCGGCGCGGCCGGTCAGGCCGGAGAAGTTGCCAGGCTGGAAAAGATCAAAAAAGAGATCCGCTCGAAATTAAAGAACCTTACTCCGCGTGAAGCCAGAAAGAAACTTGAAATGGAATATGGCCGTGATATCAGCGACCCGGCGGAAAAAGAGATCATCGAACAACTGACCGAAGAGATCCAGAAGAACGCGGAGAAGCTGGTCTAGGGAAGTAGACAGTAGCACCACCATACCATCATGGCAGTTTAATTTCGTTTAGGTTCGCGATCGCCACAACCGATATCTTACGGTTCAAGAGATAATTCTGATCGCCGGGATAAATGACCCAGAGATGTTCCAGTGACAATTCTTCCAGCGCACTTCTCATAGATGGTGTGATCGCAGGTGCTTGCGAATATTTGACCTCTACTCCGTAAAGCCGCCCCTTTTTTTCGAAGACCAGATCAAGTTCGGCTCCGGTATGAATTCCCCAAAAGTAAACTTGGTCTTCTGTTAACTGCATCGACCTGATAAATTCTTCCAAAGCAAATCCCTCCCAGGACGCGCCCAGTTTAGGATGCGATAGAACGTCTTTTTTCTTTTCCAGGGATAACAGATTATGCAATATACCTGAATCTCGAAAATATATTTTCGGCCTTTTGACCAGCCTTTTCTTGGTATTGTAATACCATGGCCTTAACTGTCTGACCATAAAGGTCCCGGAAAGTATATCTAAATACCTCTGGGCCGTGTGATCGGATACCTGCAGGCTTTTGGAGATCTCCGAAGCGTTGAAGATCTGACCATGGTAGTGGGCGAGCATCCGCCAAAATCGGCCCAAGGCTTTGGCCGGAATATCCAGGCCGAGTTGGGGGATATCTCTCTCCAGAAAGGTCGCGATGAAATCCCGGCGCCATTGATAGGATAATTCCTCATTGGCTGCAAGATAAGCGCGCGGGAAACTACCCCTGATCCATAAGCGCGCGGCCTGGTCGGCAGTAACATGTTTCAAAGAAAACCCGCCTATTTCCAGATAACTGATCCGCCCGGCCAGCGATTCCGAAGATTGCTTGATCAGATCCCGTGAAGCGCTGCCCAGGATCAAGTACCTTGTTTTGGTATGACGATCGGCCAGGACCCTAAGCGCCGGGAACAGATCCGGACTGCGCTGGATCTCATCAATGATGATCAAGCCCTTGTCGTTTGCCAAGGCCAGCATGGGATCTTTTAATCGTTCAATATCTCTTGGGTCTTCCA
>JBAZXJ010000077.1:0-6954 GCA_041659865.1 Candidatus Margulisiibacteriota bacterium
GATAGATCTGCTTCGAACTTCCAGTCTGTCGTACCCAAGGCGTTATCGATGATCGCCCTGTCTGTGGCAGTAATATCAAATGTATGGGAGTAACTTGTGGTATCAGTTACCTGGTTGTTCCCAATGCTCATGTTAACCACGTTCTCTGCCATCAAGCCTACTGCACCTTTGCCTAAGGCATCAGTTGTTATGAAGTCATTAACATGACCGCTGATAGTGACGTTACCGACCCCGTCAGCCATAGTAATGTTCAGATTTGTCCCGACATTTTGAGCATTCCTCGCCGTAACGTCATGACGACCTAATGACGTATCTGCGGAATGATCCGAATTTTCCTTATTAAAACCGTCTGCATATGAATTACTCGCCTGGATAATATTAAGGTTTCCTTGAGGGGCCGTAATGCTTAGACTACCGCTGGCGATCACGGTGTCAGAAATGCCATTCCAGGTGTTGTCATTATCCATCGTGATCGAGCCGGAGATGCGTTTATCGACATTAATGGTTGCCACGGATCCATTAACGTCGTCTATGTCCGAAACAACGTTATCAACTTCACCCTGAATTGAACTTACGTCAAATCTCGTCCCTTGGAATTTTTCAGTAATGAGAATATCCTGAACCAGATCATCATCAAGATTACCGACAAATACACCTTCAGCAGATTTTGTGACATTATGATCATGTCCCTGTTGATCCGTAACAACCGCAGCCTGACCAACGCCGCCTTCTGATTTTACTTTCCACATATCAATATTTATTGGTGCTCCTGTTACTGCCATAATAGACCTCCTGTTTATATATTCTAGCTGGCAAAGGGCATATCTCCTTTTGCTGTATATACTATCGCCAATGAACCGAGAAAACTTGTATCGAATTATCCCGGTAGCGATACCGGTCATGCCAGAGGGGTTTGGTTCTTGTTGGGGGGACATACAATAGGTAACAGAAAGAACTATTATCTATTGTATGCCCGCGCCAAAGGGCCAACTTCCAAACCAGATCCCACCAGACCTTCTTAATCAAAAGAGCCCCGGATATGCGGGGCTCTTTTTCTTTATCAACAAAGCCATAACTATTCTATTGTTACCTTCTGTGCTTTGCCAAGTTCATCTAAACCTTTACCAATGCTAGAAACTGTTATCCCATCAAAGGATAAAGTTGCGGCTGCCTTTGCTACATTACCCGCATTTGAGTCTGTTCCCATTGAATTAACATTGGTTTGCATTTCATTAATCTTTATGCCCAATCTGCCTATCGCTAAATCGATACCTGTGTCTGCCATAGTTTTCACCTCCCTTATTCATTGATCTTAGTTATATTTATTCTATCGTCCATTAACACAAAAAACTTGTATCCATCTATTCTGGTAGAAAGTTCTCCTGAATATTTAGACCATTTTCTGCAGCCCATCCATAAAATCCTGCTGTTTCTGTAAAGCACTCTTCAGATTCTCCAAAAAAACGTTCTGCAGACTCAATCTTGCACTCCCCTTGGCCACAGCGGAAATATCATCCGTATTCGCGAACATTTCATTCACCGTTTTTATCTGCACCCTGTAGGCTTGAAGATAAGCTGTCATTCCTGATGAATATGCAGACATGGCAAGTTCTCCTTTCCCTGTACACCTTATGTATCGCCAAATATCTAAAGCTTATTGTATCGGTTCTTTCTGTTTTATTTCTTTTTCGGCCTTACAGCTCTGTTTTTAGCCATCGTTTCCATTATCGCTTTTTGACTGGCCGCCTCGTCAACTTTCCTTTTATCCTCAGCCTTTTGCTGTTCTTGTTCCAGACCACCGATCATCGTTCCCGCTAAAGAAATACCGCTACCGATAAGCGATGTTCTGGTCATCTGGTTAGAGAACACGTTCGCAAGGTTCATTCCCGGGAACAACTCATTGGCCAGGCCTCCAGCTTTATTATTAATAAAGTCGTACTCACCCAAATGGACCAGCGAAAACAGGCCATTACCTTTCAGGCCATTGATCATGCTCATCCTGAATTTACTATTATTTTCCGCATCAAGTCCCCAGCGATCCGAGTTTAAAGTAGCCGGGACCAGATTACTGTTCAGCGTAGTATTGAAGTCCTTGAGCAAGCTTAGGTTCGCTTGACTTGCCCCAGCATTGGTAATGACCCCGCTCAGCGAAGCATAAGCGAGCAAATAATCGCTCATTTTGGCTGAAAGGTCAGTTATTTCAGTTTCAAAATTTGCCAAGCCGGTCTTTAAAGTGGTTAGCCTGGCCTCGCTGGGACCGGAAAGGAAGGCATTAATGTTATCGAACTTGGCTTTGATCTTTGTGATCCTTTCCTGCAGTGCCAGTGCTTTATCCTTGCAGGTGTTAGCGTTGTTCAGGATCGAGCCCTGCTCGCTATTCACCAGGTTAATGATACCGTCAAGAGAACTGATACTGTCGTTAACTTTAGTATTAAAACCATTGATATCGGAGGAAATATTGGTCATCATTGTAGTCATAGCCGTTCGTTCGGTACTTTTGCCTGCATCCCAATACCCAGCCAGCTCGGTCAAGACAGTTTTTTGATCAATATTATTGTTGCCTTGAGGGCTGATCAAGGCATTTAAGATACCTTTGACCGTATCCCCATATTTGTTTAGACTCATCAGCGTTCCCAATAAATTAAAGTCTATTTGCTTGAAAGAGCTTAGGGGACAGCTTGAGGGATAGGTTGCTTCGAGCAACATCCTGTTCAGAACGATCACGTCCTCCGCCGGCAAGGTCGTCCTGCTATTTATCAAGGCAACAGCCTCTGCTGGCAGGTTTACCGTACCTTCCGGATACTTGATCAGCCATTTCGTATATAATTCGCGATCTATAAGTATATTGTTAAGTTTTGCCGTGATACGTAGAGAAAAGGATGTATCAACATAATACAATTTATCACTATTTATCACCTGCCAAAGATCAGAAACTTTTTTATCGCTGGGGAAATCAGTTGCTTTATAGTCAGTTGCTGTCGCACTGATCCCAGAGAAAGCAGCATAAGCCGGTGTTTGTTTGATCAATGACCGGTTCAGCAGTTTGATCTCTGGCGGGGTTAAGGGATTTGGCGGGATCACTTCTCCCAATAACCGCTTGATCAAGGCCTTGGTGCTATCATCAAGGGCTTCTTCGTCGCCTATATGCTTCCTAGCCCAGCCGAAGTAGAACTGATCATTACTGATTATTTGATTCATTTTTACCAGATGATCGCCTTCGGTCAAGCCAAGATCAAAGTTTATACCGGCATAGCCGGTAGTCTTCATTGCGGAATATAGATCATCGGCGCGGAACTCATCAGTAAAATCAATGGTATCAAATTTATAGTTGGATTTAAGCGGAATAGTTGTCGCTACTTGCATCAGATCATCTTGGTCTATTACGCCATTGTTATTTCTATCTAGTCCGGCATAATCATTTTTATTGGCCAGCAATTCAGTCTGAGTCAGCAGGTCCTTAAGCAGTCCGTCCATGAGCGTGGACCCGAGCGTGCCGACCAGATTCCCTGTCTTAGTCCTGTCCAATTTATCTGGATCTATGATCATACCTGATTTCAACAGTCCGCCGAATTGGCTTGGCAGATTTTTAGTCTGCAGATCATAAATCTCCCTGTACAAATTTGTCCTGACGTTCTCCACCAGATTGAAAAGGTCCTTGTCATAGTCTTGATAACTCTTCACGAAGTCTGCAAGGTCATTATCCGTACCGGTCTTGCCGTTGGCGGCTAAATATGATCGCAAGTCGTTCTGAAGTTTAGTGTCAGCGGCTAAAGCAACCGTGGCGGTAGTATCTGGTTTCTTGTTCACCAGGAAGATCTTAGCAACGTGCTGATATTTGGCACTATCATAATTGTAGGGAGCTAGAGCAGTACCTGTACCGGCGACGTACTTTAAGCCCTCTGCGTCTTTCAGGAAGTTCGTCGAAGCTAAAGAGCCTTGTAAAGCTTTAAGCCAGGTCTTTGCGCCAACATCCGCTACGGTATCGGTCTCCATAGATGGGATCTGTTGGTTGCCCACCATTTTATTGACCATGCTAATACCCATCATCGATATTGACTGGCCTAAAATAAACACATTTTCCACCCTCTACTTTACTGGCTAAATAACTAATGCGCGTATTATTAATACTGCCATTAACTTAATCGCTAATTTATGGAGAGAAAATGTATCGAAGTTTACTGGTTAGGATCTATTCTTTTTTGTTCGGTTCTTTTTCTGGTTCTTTAGATCTAGCGGTCAATATTTGGCTCGCTTTTTCCCGTTCTTCTGCCAATGCGGCGTTTTCGGCTGAAGTTTTATCCAGGTTTCCCATGGAAAAACCAGCTGATAGTCTCATGGACAGATCGTCATTCATACTTCTCATTTGTTGATTGACCCTATTTGGGATATACTGCCCCAAAGCACTTACAGTATTGTTCACCTGTCCAGCTTTGCTACCGGTCAAAGATGATAATCCCTGGAGCAAGCTTCCTGTTTGACCTGCAGTTTTAAGCATCGCTTTAACATATCCTATGGTCTTTTGATCTCTGGCTCCGACCAGGGTAACCAGATCGATATTACTGTCCAATAATCTGTTACTTCCTGCTAGATACTGATCGGTCATCGTACCAACAGTGCTCTCCAGTCTGGTCTTATCGTCATCGCTCAAGGCAGCCAGCTTATCGGGATCAACGCTGATCTGTCCGGATCCGTCTTTCTTCAGGCAGGAATAAACGAATTGCATATCAGCGCTCAGCGCAGAAGTATTTCCATCCTTTAAGGCTTTGGACAATTTGAACGCATCGTTGTTCTTGAACAGGTCGTTCTGGATGCTGTCCAGTTTTGTTTCCAGAGGATCGATCTGACCATTGGCATTGATATCACCAAGGGCGGTCGGCAGTTCTACTCTATTGGAGAACTCTGAACTGGCCTGATCCATGACCAGATTCCACCCATCCTCAAAGCCTGAGATATCAATAGCATTTTGGCTAGCGTCCTTAATAAATAGATTTCCAGCTCCTAATCCTGTTATCATCTTGATCTCCTTTGTACTATTTTCATACTAAACTTGATCTGGTTTAAAAGTCTCTATTAGGCGTAAGATTACCGCCAGTGAAAGTTCCGCCAAAGTCTCTATTTGGAAGGTTGCCACTACCATCATATTGACCAGGAGTTCCTCCGTCTCTAATCGGAAGATTCCCACCACCATATGGATCAGGCACTACTGGTGTTGGGACCACCGGAGTCGGGACTACAGGTGTCGGGACCACCGGAGTTGGGACCACTGGCGTCGGGACCACCGGAGTCGGGACTACTGGTGTTGGGACCACAGGTGTCGGGACTACAGGCGTCGGAACCACCGGAGTTGGGACCACTGGCGTCGGGGCCACTGGGGTCGGAACCACCGGAGTTGGGTGAGTTATGATCGGAGGCAATACGTCAGGACGTTCTGATTGACTGCCGATAGCATCTCTCAACTTGTTGAGGTCAACTTCCTTAACACCATTGTCATTTGTATCATTACGCAGGATCGGACAGCCGGCGCTGATCAGGTCCTTGCACATCGCATATACGCCTGCAAGGTCCAGGCTATATGCCGGGTCATGGTTCTCCATATAATTTTGCACATCAGGATCGTTCTTGATCTCATCGGCATCCAATTCAATAAAATTATTGGCATGCAGGTATTTGTCAGCAACTTCAGACATAGAGAGATCTTCGCCCAGGACATTGCTTTCTTTAACTGTCACCAGCATATCATTCATTTCATGCAGCTCACCAAGATCATTGAGCCCATCGGATTTGAACATTGCCCGAAAACATTTTTCGGTCATCTTGCTGGTATCGTTGCCGACCAGTTCGATATAGCTAACTGAGCCATCCGCTAATTCATCAGCGGTCACTGATCCGGCAGGCAGTCCCCAGCTTTCCAGTATCTGGTTCATTTCCTCGACATCGCTATCAGATGACAGCGGTAACGGGTCAGCAGCCACCCGAGAATGCACCATATTAGGAGCATCTGTCCTTTCTAAAACAGGGGCTTGAGCTCCCGGATTTCCCGCGATTATCTCGTTGATCCGGGTCACATCCGCGGTGTTGATCTGATGGTCACCATTTACATCCAGCAATTGAGCCCACTCGCTCATGCTCCCGGTAACACCATCCCCGCCAGCCTGGCCGGAAACAAGGTTATAATTACTTTCTCCGGTCAAACTCGTAACACCGATCGTGTCATTGGTCATCTGCGGGTGAAGATCATCAAGTATCCCGTTCAACAGATCGGCATCATCTCTGTTTACTCGACCGTCACCGTTCATATCTCCTGTAGTTCTGTTCACCGGATTTGGATTGATACTGTTCATTGTATTCCTCCTTATTTCTTGCCTTCTATATATATTCTCGTTAAATTCGCTTTTTATATTGTACCGGTATTCCCAATGTATTTATCGCTTTTCTATCCTGGTCATTTACAGATAGAATATGCTCTTCCATAGTAATTATCGCTGGCTGTCCGGGGAATAATGTACCGCTGTAAGCGCAGGTAAAGGAAATGACAAGATAGGCGATCTCAAAGAAAATACCTCGAGCAGCTACCTTGTAGCCTCATGCTAAAGTAAAAGGGAGGACGAAGTTTGCCACTTCTGTCCTCCCTAAATTAATTTATAGAACCTACAGCCCCCCAAGCCTAACTAATTTAGTCTTAGAAGTTCCTGTTCGGGGTATCTCCGACTGCCGGGGTCGCTGGTGCTGCCGGGGTCGCTGGTGCTGCCGGGGTCGCTGGCGCTGCAGGGGTCGCTGGCGCTGGCGTTTCAGCTACCGGACGCTGTATGGCTTCTTTCAATTTTTCCAGATCGACCGTCCGGACTGGACTGCCCTCTGCTGCATCTTCATAGATATCAGCGGTTTTGAACAGTTTGACCAGGTCATAGACATTTTTCAGCATATTGTCCGAATCAAGGTTATGACTCTGCATAT
>JBAZXJ010000078.1:0-6919 GCA_041659865.1 Candidatus Margulisiibacteriota bacterium
TCCGCTCCAAGGTCGCTGTGGTTTCCCATGACTCTGACGTTGGTGCGGTCGGGACCTGTATCGGCCATATGGGCCAAAGGATCCAGGCTATCGTTAAGGAACTAAGCGATGAGCGGATAGATGTTATCGAATGGAGCGAAGATCCCAAGGTCTTGATCGCTAATTCGCTAAAGCCAGCGAAAATATCTCAAGTTAAGGTTAATGAAGCAGAACATACTGCTACGGTTGCGGTCGCTGAAGATCAGCTGGCTCTGGCTATCGGTAAAGGCGGTCAGAATATCCGCCTTGCTTCCAGACTGACCGGCTGGCGTATCGATGTCGTCAACGAAAAGGACTTTGCCGCTCGTACTGTCGGGATCGCCAAACCTTTGAGCTTAAAAGAAAAGATCGCTCTGGCCAAAGCCAGAAAAGTGGCCGAAGATCAGGCCGAAGCCGAACAAGCAGGCTCAGCCGAAACCGTAGCGGAAGAAAAGAAAGACGGCGCGCAAAAAGTAAGTAAGATAGCTAAAGAGCTTGGGCTGACCAGTAAATTATTATTAGCGAAATTGCCTGCGTTGGAGATCTCGGCTAAATCTGCTTCAAGCAACCTGACAGAAGAAGAAGTGGCCAAGATAAAAGCCAGTATGACCAAGCCTGATGTAGCACAGAAAGAATAGTGTTAATTGATGAAAGTATCAGAACTTGCCAAACGTCTTGGAACCTCTAGCAAAGAGGCTATCGAACTCCTTAAAGAGATAGGCGTAATAGCCAAGACCGCCAGCAGTAATGTCGAAGACGTAGCGGCCAATACTTTATTAAAACTTTCTGCCGAGATCGACGATGAAAAGACCGCTCCTAAACCTGCTGTCCCAGCAGTTGCCCCAGGCAGTTTGGCCCATATTGATACTGACAAAAAGAAACGCCAAAAACCGATAAAAGAAAAAGTCGTAGAAGAACCCGTCGTAGAACAATCCCCTGTTGAAGAAATAATTGCTCCCGTGATCAAGATCGAAGCCCAGGTAAAGCTGGCCGAGAAAGCTTCGGAGAGCGGAGAAGCTCCGGTCGAACTCAAGATCATCGAGATCAAGGAAAAGAGTATTTCGATCAGAAATCTCTCGGAAAAGATCGGGGTAAAACTTGGTGATATCATTAAAGAGGGTATGAAAAAAGGCCTGATGCTCAACCTGAACCAGGAGATCGATATCGCGGTGGCTTCTGAGCTAGTAATTGCCTTTAATATCGTTTTGGACCATGAAGTGCAAAAGCTCGCCGAATTCCAGGCCGTGGGCAAGATCGAAGACGAAAAGGATATTAAAAAGCTAAAACCACGTCCGGCTATCGTTACGATCATGGGCCATGTCGACCATGGTAAAACCAAGCTTTTGGATACGATACGATCAACTAATGTTATGGGCGGCGAAGCTGGTGGTATTACCCAGCATATCGGCGCCTACCAGGTCAAAAAGCAAGGTAAATTCATTACTTTTATCGATACCCCTGGTCACGAAGCATTTACGACCTTAAGGGCCAGAGGCGCCCAGGTCACTGATATTGCTATTATCGTTGTCGCTGCTGACGACGGGATCATGCCACAGACCATTGAGGCGATAGACCATGCCAAAGCGGCTAAAGTGCCAATTATCGTTGCCGTCAATAAGATCGATAAACCAGACGCCAATCCTGAAAAGGTTAAGCAACAGTTGGTGGAATATGATCTGACCGCTGAAGATTGGGGAGGTAAGACCATCGTAGTTCCTGTATCGGCCAAAGCCGGTACCGGTATCGATCAACTCCTGGAAATGATCCTTTTGGTCGCCGAGATCCAGGAGCTAAAAGCTAATCCTGACAAGCCGGCTAATGGTATCGTTATTGAAACCCATTTATCAACCAGCCGAGGGCCAGTTGCTACCGTGCTGATCAAAGGTGGTACTTTACGCAAGGGCGATCCCTTCGTGATCGGTAAGACCCATGGCCGTATCCGGGCTATGTTCAATGATCTTGGCCAAAGTGTGGATGAAGCTCCGCCAGCTTATCCGGTAGAGATCCTGGGTATTAATGAAGCTCCGATGTCCGGCGATATCTTACAGGTCGTCGAAAGCGAAAAGGCCGCAAAACTTATCTCCGACAAGCGTAAATTGGAAGAAAAGCAAGATAAATTTCGCAAACCTATCTCCCTGGAAGATTTCTCCAAGGAAGTAAAAGAAAAGAAGGCTAATACTGATCTCAACGTTATCTTGAAAGCTGACGTCCGAGGTTCGCTGGAAGCCTTGATAAGTTCTTTGCAAAAGACCAAGGTCAAAGATATCGGCGTTCAGGTCCTGCATCAGGCTACTGGTATAGTGAACGAAAGCGACGTCATGCTGGCGGTTGCCTCCAAGGCAATTATCCTGGCCTTCAGTGTAGGAGTGAACCCGGAAGCTCAAAAGCTGGCCGAAAAAGAAAAGATCAGTATTCGGGAATATGCGATCATTTATAAACTTATCGATGATGTTCAGGACGCTCTGGAAGGAATGATGGAACCGGAATTTGAAGAAGTAGAACTAGGCCGGGCCGAAGTTCGTAGTCTGTTCAAATCCTCCAAGGCAGGGACTATTGCTGGCTGTTTTGTCTTGGACGGCAAGCTGGTCCGAGGCGGTATTCTGAATATTTTGCGCAAAGACAAAGTAATATTTACAGGTAAATTGGATAATTTAAAGCGCTTCAAGGATGACGCCAAAGAGGTTCAAAAAGGCTTTGAATGCGGTCTGTCCGTCGACGGTTTTAATGATATTAAAGAAGGGGATATCTTCAGGATATCCGAAATGCGCGAAATAGAAAGAAAAAAGAGAAACGGTTAAGGCTTATGCGCGCACAACCATTTGAACGCTCAACCAGAGTGGCCGAGCTGATCAAAGCCGAGATCGCCAGAATACTTCAGGTTCAGCTTCCCCCCAAAGAAGGAGAATTTATCAGCGTGGTCGAGGTTTCGATCAATAAGGACCTCTCCTTTGCCAAGGTCTATTTGAGTATTTTCAGCAAGGAAAAGATCAAAGCTCTGCAGCTGGTCAAAAAGAACGTCGGTTTGTTCCGCAAGGAGATAGGGCGCAACCTGAAACTGCGCATTGTCCCAGAGATCGCCTTTTATCTGGACGAAAGCCTGGAAAATGGGGATAAGGTATTTCAGCTGTTAAAAGACATAAAAGAAAATAAACTGCCGGACGATGACCTATGATAAGATCAGGATCGAAAAAATTAAGTAGCTTCATCAAAAACAATAAAAAATTGGTAATAGTGATCCATAGAGATCCAGATGGGGATGCTATCGGATCCGCAATAGCATTAAGTTCACTGCTAAAACAGAAGGGGGTTGTCAGTAGCATTATCTGTGCAACCGCTGTTCCTGAAAGTTACAATTTTTTACCAAATTTCAAGTTAATACACAGCTTATCAACAGTATATCCACAGAATAAATCAGCTACTAATCATCACCTGGACCATAACAATACCAGTATTATCAGTATAGATAGTGGGAGTCAGGAAAGAACAGGGTTGATTAATAGAATATCTGTTAATATAGATCATCATATGGATAATAACGGCTATGCCGACCTTAACATTCTGGATAAAAAGGCCAGTGCAACTGGTGAGATCATATATGACCTGGCCAAAGCTCTCAAGCTTAAGATAACCAAGGATATTGCCGAGTGTCTATTTGTGGCAATATCCACAGATACGGGCTATTTTAAATATGCAAACACTACGGCTAGGACTTTTGCTATCGTTAATGACCTTATTGTTAAAGGTGCGAACCCATCCAGGATCGCCCAGTTATTATATGAACAATTAAGCATGGCACAGCTAAAGCAGCTTGCTGATGGCCTTAAAATGCTCAAAAGCACGCTTGGTGGTCGCCTAGTATGGGCAATATTGAAGAAAAGGCATACTGAGCTCGACAAGGGGCCCATGGAGTTAATAGACTATATTCGGAAGGTCAAGTCTTGTGAGGTGGCCGTAGTTTTCAAGGAAAAAGCTGCTAGAGAGGTTAAGTTAAGCTTGCGATCAAAGGGTTCGTTCAATGTTCAGCAATTTGCCAATAGGTATGCTGGCGGGGGCCATAAACGAGCTTCAGGCTGTACAATATTCAAAAGTCTTAAAGAAACAGAACAATTAGTCATTAAAGAACTTTCCCAAGCCCTAAGCAAATAACAACAAGCTCAAAAGAGTACAATAGCCCTGAGCACTTTTAATCCTACCTACTTTACATAATATATATTATGCGACATCGGTATGTGCAGAAATGAGCACAGGCTGTGGTAAGTTATAAGCAGGATATTTTGGCTTCTTGGATACTTGGTAGCTATACCAGGCCTCCTGAGATTGGCATATTATTTTCAGTAGCGGTTAGTGGAGATTGTAAATTTTGAAAGGAGTTGTTGAACATGAGTACATTAGTTAGAACTTGGAACCAGGCTAGAACATTAGAGGCTGACAAGACGGTTTGGGCCTTTGGCGCCGTTTTAATGGCCGGAGCCGCCATTAACGTTCTGCCTATCGCTTCCGGAGCGGTGGCCTACTACGCCGCGACCAAGGCTGAAAGCAAGTTCTTAAGGGTTCTTTCAGTAGCCGGCTGTATCGCCGGGATCCTGCTCGGAGTTATCGCAGCTATCTAAAGATAATGTGGGGCACGGTTTTCGTGCCCTTCTTAACAAGAAAAATCAGGGGGTTAGTCCAAATGGTCAGAAATATAATGGAATATGTAAGTAACATGGTAATGGAGACTTTATTCGTTATAGCTGGAGATGATGAATATGATGCTCCGATTTTTGTTTGATCTGGAAAATGATATTTCGCTTAAGAACCTGCCGTCTTGCCTGATTTTGGCATTTCCGGCAGTTAGTTTGACGATCTTGTATTTGATGCTTAATTCCCCGAAATAACTACACAGAAGTAAAGAAATCAAGAAGTAAAGAATTATTAGCGAATTTCTTTGTACTTCTTTACTTCTTTTCTTCTTTATTTCTTGTTTTTCTGCTCATATCCAGCTATTATCTAGCCCGAAATGAAAACCCCCATTAAAGCGATTAAAGACAAGGTCCTTGCGGGTCAAACGATCACCAGGGAGGAAGCTCTATCCCTACTGCAAAGTGCTGAGCCTGAACAAGAGCTTTTTCCTGCTGCCAGCGAGATAAGAGAACTCTTCCATGGTAAAAAGATCAAGATCTGTGCGATAAGCAATGCCAAATCTGGTAAGTGCTCAGAAGATTGCTCGTTTTGTGCCCAGTCGGCTCATTATCAGACCGGCGTTGATATCTATCCTATGAAATCGTGTACCGCCCTGCTTAATGAAGTAGAAACGGCCAATAAGGACTATAAAGTCAGTAGTTTTGGCCTGGTTACCAGCGGGAAGACCATCTTAAGCACAATTGAGCTTGATGCCTTGGCCGAGACCATCCGGGCCTACCCTTCCGGGGTGAAACGCTGTGCTTCTTTGGGCTGTTTGTCTTATGAACAATGCGTAAAGCTTAAGGCGGCCGGGCTGGAGAATCTGCATCATAACCTGGAGACAGCGGCCAGCTTCTACCCAAAGATCTGTTCAACGCATAGTTACCAGGACCGCTTTGAGACCCTTAAGAACGCCCGTAAGGCCGGGCTGAATATCTGTGTTGGCGGGATCTTTGGCCTGGGGGAAAGCCTTGAGCAGAGAGTGGAGTTCGCTTTTGAGCTTCTGGACATCGATCCGGTAGGGATACCTTTGAATTTTCTCTCCCCTATTCCCGGTACTCCTTTGGCTGATATGCCCCTGCTAGCTCCAGTTGATGCCCTGAAGATCATTGCCATGTTCCGCTTTGTTCATCCAAAACGGACTTTGCGCATATGCGGCGGCAGGGAGAAAGTTATGCAGGGAATGCATAATATGATATTTAAAGCCGGCGCCGATGCCATAATGACCGGTAACTACCTGACCACGACCGGACGTGTACCAGCTGACGACCATAAAATGATCACTGAGCTAGGATTGCACTACTGAGATGTTTAAAGAAAGACTTAAAGAATTACGGCATAAAGACCTTTACCGCCAAAGCAAGGTCCATTCTCCAGAACTGTTCAATTTCTCATCAAATGATTACCTGGGTTTGTCCAAGCATCCGGATGTTGTTAAAGCTTCCCTGAAAGCTGCAGCTGATCATGGTGCCGGCGCTGGTGCCTCTAGACTGATCTGTGGAACCACCATCTTGCACCAGGAGCTGGAAAAGAAGCTGGCAAAATTCAAGCATTGCCAGTCTAGTTTGGTCTTTCCAACAGGTTACATGGCTAACCTGGGTGCGATATCTGCTGTTGTGGGAATGGGGGATGCCATCATTGTGGATGAACTCAACCACGCCAGCATTATTGACGGGACACGCCTTAGCGGTGCCAGACTGCTGGTGTACAAGCACAAAGACACGAAAAGGTTAAAGACCATACTGGAACGCTATAGAAAACGCTTTAAAAATGTACTGATAGTAACTGATTCCCTGTTTAGCATGGACGGAGATATTGCGCCCTTGCCGGAGATCTGTGCCTTGGCCAAGCACTATAAATGCCTTTCCATGGTAGATGAAGCACATGCCACCGGGGTGTTCGGCCCTAATGGTGAAGGCTTGGTCGAACATTTTGGACTTGGCGATAAGGTAGATATCATAATGGGTACCTTAAGCAAGGCATTGGGCAGCTTGGGCGGCTATATTGCCGGATCAAAGGAGCTAATAGAATACCTGACCAATACCAGCCGCAGCTTCATTTATTCTACCGCCCTGCCCCCGGCATGCTGCGGAGCGGCTTTAAAGGCGATCGAGATCGTACAGAAGGACGTGGCGCGGCGGGAGCGGTTGTGGGAAAATATTAGGTACTTTACGGAGAATTCAGAATTCAGAATTCAATCTGAAAATCCAAGATCCAAGATCCAAGATCCAAAATCCCA
>JBAZXJ010000079.1:0-6875 GCA_041659865.1 Candidatus Margulisiibacteriota bacterium
CGGAGTAGCGTTTCTGAATGGTCCTGGTATTTTCCAGGTCGATAATGCAGGTCACTCCTTGTGTCTTCAGATATGCCAGGACAGTTAATGCCTCTTTGTCACTGTTGCTAAAACTATTTGGGTTTAACGGATGCCCGCCGGCATGGATATGCCCGTCGATGATGCGGTAGTTGTAGGGGAGGGGGCCGCGGCCCTGGACTTGGGCGGAGGGGAAGGTTTGGGTGGTGGAGGTGGTGGCAAAAGAAGGGGAAGACAGGACGAAAGCGCAAGCCGACAATATTAAAAATCGCGAAAAACGAGAGAATAGGTGTGATAGCGTGGAGAACATATAGAGGGGCTTCCCTATTCTGGCTGGCCCGCCAGCCGTAGCTCGTCGTTATTGTCCTCCTTCGCTAAAGCTACGGAGGACAGCCTTCGCTCTAAGCCCTTCTTGGCAGAAGGACTAAGAGCGAAGGCTGGTCGGGGCGACAGGATTTGAACCTGCGACCCCTTGGTCCCGAACCAAGTGCGCTACCAAGCTGCGCTACGCCCCGACTATAACAGATCGCTCTTCTTGAAGATCGGCCAAAAATCATACTTGGCCAAGGCTTCGGCTCCGCCCTCTTCGCGGTCGACCAGGCTAATTACCATTACGACCTTGCAGCCGATCTTCTCTACTGCTTCGATAGCTTTCAGCGTTGAGCCGGCGGTCGTGATCACATCGTCTACGATAACCACTCTGGCGCCGTCCGGGCAAATACCTTCTACCTGTCTGCCTGTGCCATGGGCCTTTGCTTCCTTGCGCACAATAAAGCAATCAATAGGCTCATCCGAACCGGCACTTACCGCAGCCACCGCGGCGGCAATTGGGTCGGCGCCCATGGTCAAGCCGCCGATCGAAACAGCTTTAAGCCCAGAGATCTTAGCCAGAATTATCTCGGCCATTAACCTTGAGCCTTTGGCGCTGCAGGAAACGACACGGCCGTCAAAGTAGAAATCGCTCTTCTTGCCCGAAGCCAGCGTAAAATCGCCAAAGCGAGCGGCCGCTTTGACCAGCGGCAGAAGTTCTTGTTGTTTTTTGTTGATTAAGTTCATATGATATTATTATCAAGTGGTGGGCCATCTAGGATTTGAACCTAGCACCTGCCGGTTATGAGCCGGATGCTCTAACCAACTGAGCTAATGGCCCCGCCAAATGACCTGGTCATTATAGACAGGAAATCGCGTGCAGGGCAAGACGAGTTAGTTGGCTGGTTCGTTGGTTAGCTGGTTGGGTAGTTGGGCGCCTGGCAACGAAAATGAATTTATTGCTCAAAGGGCACGATATATATAATAGAAAACACCAAAGGGGAAAACATGCCTGAAAAAAAACAGAGATCAGACAATTATGTCGCAACCAAGGAAATAGACAAGTTAAGGATCGCCAACCCGCTGCAGAAGCTTGAGATCAAGGGTGATATCGGCGAGTTGATCATCGATTCCTCGGTCGCCTTGATCGAGGTCAAGGCCGAAGTCGACCTGATGATCATAAATTCACCCGTGCTCAAGATCGTCATGCGTAAACACGGTAAGATCAACTTGCTGGTCGAGAACGAGAAGGCGGAGATCAGCGACAAGCATAAGAGGATCAAGGAAATAGCGGATAATTATACTTATACTAGTGTGGAGATGTCTTAGAAGAAGTAGTCAGTATCCAGGACGCAAGAATACCAGAAGTAAAGAATTAAAGAAGTAACGCAGTAGACATTCCTACCAGTAGGACTTCTTTGCGGCGGTAAAAAGATCCATGTTTAGATATGGCGTTGGCAAGAGCTGGCTTTCCCCCTTTAGGATCTCGTAATGTAGATGAGCCCCTGTAGATAAGCCGGTAGAACCGGACTCGGCGATCACCTGGCCCTTTTTTACCTTCATCCCTGGACGGACCAGGAACCGGGATAAATGAGCATAGGCCGTTTTCAGCCCGTACAAGTGATCAAGAACTATCATCTGGCCGTATCCGCCTGACCATTCCGCTTTTTCCACGTCACCGTCCGCTGTTGCCTTTACCGGGGAGCCAGCCCAGGTAATTATGTCCAGGCCGGTATGAAAGCTCATGTTGCCAAAGACTGGATGACGCCGCCAGCCAAAACCGGAACCAACGTTACCAAAGACCGGCCAGATCGAAGGGGTATGAGCAAAATGTTTTTGATATTCTGTAACGATATCCTTTAGGGCATTATAGCTTTCAGAGCGGATGTTAAATTCCTGTTCCAGCTGGGCAAAGAGCGCCTCCAGCGTTTCCAGGCTGGCGTGCGGGTCATAGCTTATTTTTTTTTTTGCTTCCGGATCTTCGGAAAAGTTACCCAAGCCTAACATCCCGCGGATCTGCTGATCCCGCTCGGTCAACTCCCTGATCTTGTTATCGAGCAGGCCTGATCTTTTGCGCAGGCTGTTGATCTGATATTGCTGAACACTGTTCTGGGCGATGATCGCTGAATAGTTGATCATTTTCCTGGTCAGGCTAGAGGAGTAGAAAAGCGACAGGATAAATATCAAGAGAGCGGCCGCGATCGCCGCGGCCAGAGAGTACAACAGCCATTTGCGGAATTTTATGGAAAAGATGGCCCGTCCGCTGAAATGCGGTACCAACATCAGGGTTAACAGGTCTTTGTATTTTTCTTTTTTGGACACGCTCATGACAGGCATAATAATAGTAGAAAACAGGCATTAGCACAAACCGAACGCTTGCCCCACTAGCCTAAAGTGGCTAAAATGAAAAAACAGTCTATTTGCCAGGAGGATATTCATGCCGGAAACAGCCAAGCTTACTATAGGTGACAAGACCTACGAACTGCCGATCATTGAGGGGACAGAGGGGGAACGCGCCCTTGATATATCTGCGCTGAGGGGGCAAAGCAAGCATATTACTATGGACCCGGGTTATGCCAACACCGGCTCCTGTTCAAGCTCGATAACCTTTTTAGACGGCGAGCAGGGGATACTGCGCTACCGCGGCTATCCCGTTGAGCAGTTAGCTGAAAAGTCTACATTTGTTGAGGTCGCCTATCTGCTGATCTATGGCGAACTGCCGACCAAGGAACAGCTGGGGAAATTTTCCAAGGCTTTTACCAAAAACTCCATGATCCACGAAGACATGAAGAACTTTTTTCACGGTTATCCACCAAACGCCCATCCTATGCTGATCCTGTCGGCCATGGTCGCTTCTCTTTCCAGTTATTATCCGGAACTGGCCAAGCCGGACGCGACGAAGGAAGATATCGATACTATCGCGGTCGAGCTCTTGTCCAAGGTCCGGACGATCTGCGCGTTCTCCTATAAAAAATCGATCGGCGAGCCGTTCATCTACCCGGTAGCCTCTATGAAGTACATCGCGAACTTTATGCACATGATGTTCTCTACTCCTTCTGAGGATTATGAGATCGACGAGGATGTCGTTCGCGCCATGGAAGTCCTCTTTATCCTGCATGCCGATCATGAGCAGAATTGCAGTACCTCGACTGTACGCATCGTCGGCAGCTCCATGGCTAACCTGTTCGCCTCGGTGTCCGCAGGGATATCGGCGCTTTGGGGCCATCTTCACGGCGGAGCCAGCCAAAAGGTCGTAGAAATGCTGGAATTGATCCAAAAAGACGGCGGGGACATTCAAAAGTATGTGGACATGGCCAAAGACAAGAACAATTCTTTCCGTCTGATGGGTTTTGGCCACAGGGTTTACAAGAGCTTTGATCCGCGGGCCAAGATCATTAAAAAACAGGCTGATATACTTTTAAATAAAATGCAGATCAAGGATCCCTTGCTCGAGATCGCTCACAAGCTGGAAGATATCGCGCTGAAAGATCCTTATTTTATTGAAAGAAAACTGTACCCGAACGTCGACTTCTACAGCGGGATCATCTATCGCGCTATCGGTATCCCGACCAATATGTTCCCGGTCATGTTCGCCATGGCCAGGATCCCGGGCTGGATCGCCAACTGGGTGGAAATGATGGGCTCGCCGCAATTCAAGATCAGCAGACCTCGCCAGATCTATACAGGAAAGAAAAAGAGAGACTACGTGAATATTGAAAGCAGAAAATAATGACAGCCGAAGGCAAGCGTACGGAGCTTTACGCCGAACATCTAAAACTTAAAGCAAAGATCGTCCCGTTCGGCGGCTGGCTGATGCCGGTGCTTTATACCAGCGTTATCGAAGAACATAACGCAGTTCGCGAGCGCGTCGGGCTTTTTGATATCGGCCATATGGGTTTATTGGATATCCCCAAGGCAGGCCTCGACCTCAAGCATCTGGAAGAACATTGCCTGACCAGAAAGATCGCCGACCTGGAAGCCGGACAGATCCGTTACAACAGGCTGTTAAATGAGCGCCAGGGGATAGTTGATGATATCCTGGTCTATAACTATCCAGACAAATATCTATTCGTGGTCAACGCCAGCAATACGGATAAGGTAAAGAATTACCTGAAAGAACACCAGATAGTTTATTCTGAACCGAAGAAAAAAGGCATCGCGCTCCAGGGGCCGCTGGCAGAAAAAACAATGTCGGCGCTATGTTCAACGGCAGAAATAAAATACTACCGCTTTAAGGAAATAGAGGTCTTTGGAGAAATGGTCTTGATCTCCCGCACCGGCTATACTGGCGAGGACGGATTTGAGATCTATACCGAGCAAGCTGTGTTGTTCTGGCAAAAATTGTTAACAGCTGGAGCTCAGCCTTGCGGGCTTGGCGCCAGGGATACGCTGCGGTTGGAGGCGGCCATGCCGCTATACGGCCACGAACTTTCTGACGAGATAACGGATGAGCAAAGCAAAAAATTGGCCGGATTGGAAATGCTGGACAAGGCAGTTCCCCGGGAAAAATATAGGGTCTTTACGAATGAAAAAGAAATTGGTTATATTACCAGCGGAACATTTTCGCCGACCTTGAAAAAAGCTATTGCCATGGCGTACCTGGATAGTGTAAAACTTGGAGAGAGGGTGGATGTGGAGGTTCGGGGGAATCGTCATCCGGCAGTTGTGGTTAGCCTGCCATTCTATAAAAGGAAAAAGTAAAATGAAAAAATCCAACAAGGACCTCGACGACAAAATGGGCGAGGATTTTCCCGCCGATCTTAGATATTCCAAGGAACATGAATGGGTCAAGATCGAAGGCGATAAAGCTATCGTCGGGATAACCGATCATGCCCAATCCGAAATGGGCGATATCGTTTTTGTTGAACTGCCGGAGCTGGGCAGGGATATCGAACAGGGCGCCGAGCTGGGCGTCGTGGAATCTGTAAAGACCGTTTCGACCGTATATGCGCCGATCAGCGGAGAAGTTATAACGGTCAATACTGACCTGGACGATAGTCCGGAGATCATCAACAGCAGCCCTTACGAGGACGGCTGGATGGTCAAATTAGCCATGAGCGATATCAATGAGGTCGATGACCTGATGACAGCCGCGGAATATATGGAATATATCGTAGAGGATGACGAAGAATAAATTTACGCCATGGGGAAGGCCCCCTAAATCCCCCTATACTTCGACAAGCTCAGTAACCAGGGGGACTTCGAACTAGGAATATATTTTAGCAGGGCACGATATTCGTGCCCTTCGCATTGTAAAGAGGATATAGCAGATGAAAGAAATAAATGTAAAAAAAGAAATGGTGGCGCTCGCTGGGAAAAATCAGCACAGCGACCAGCTCGCGTGTTTCCTGGGCGCTGGCGCCTATAAGCATTGGATCCCCAGCGCTGTAGACCACCTGGTTTCGCGCGCGGAGTTCTATACTGCCTATACTCCTTATCAGCCAGAGATCAGTCAGGGAACCCTGCAGACGATCTTTGAATACCAATCCTGGATCTGCAAGCTGACCGGTATGGATGTGACCAATGCCTCAATGTATGACGGCGCTACGGCTATGGCGGAAGCGGCTTTGATGGCGATGAGGATAACGCATCGTAACGAGATCGTGCTGGTTGGCGAGATACATCCGGATTATCGGGAAGTGGTGGGGACGTATTTGGAGCCGCACGGGGTAAGGATCTCAGAAGTAAAGAATAAAAGAAGTAAAGAAGTAGTTAAGATGAATGCAGTTGCTGCGGTTATCGTGCAACGTCCGGCGTTCGATGGTGAGGTCATGACGGATGACGAATTAAAAGAATTGAGCGGTAAGGCTAAGGCCGCCGGGGCCATCTTTGTTGCTTGTGTGGACCCGATATCTCTCGGGCTTTTATCCAGGCCGAATACTTATGGTGCGGATATTGTGATCGGAGAAGGACAGCCTTTGGGCATGCATCTAAATTATGGCGGACCATATCTGGGCTTTCTTGCTTGTCGCGAAGAATATCTTCGGCAAATGCCGGGGCGCATTATCGGTGAAACCGTCGATCAGGATGGCAAGCGGGCGTTTGTGCTGACCATGCAGACCAGGGAGCAGCATATCCGCAGAGAGAAAGCGACCTCGAATATATGTAGCAATGAAGCGCTGTGTGCCCTTACGGCTACCGTTTATCTTTCCTTGATCGGAGAAAAAGGTTTAAAGGAAGTCGCTCTTGCCTGCAAAACAAAAACTGATCAGCTGAAAAAAGAATTGGCCAAATGCAAAGGTGTTAATATCGAGAACACAGGTGAAACCTTCAAGGAATTCGTGGCGGTGTTCAGCTTCAAAAGTGGCCAGAGCATCAAGAACATTAACGAAGAATTACTAAAGAACGGGATCCTCGGTGGTTGCGACCTGGGTCAGAACAGAATGCTGATCGCGGTGACGGAGATGATAGGCGACGAGGCGATGGCGAAATTCGTCGAGGTCGTGAAGGAATATGGCAGACTGTCAACCGAAGACAACGTACAGGGCTAGCAGGAAAAACATTCACCGTCATTGCGAGGAGTCCCGCAGCGGGGCGACGTGGCAATC
>JBAZXJ010000080.1:0-6836 GCA_041659865.1 Candidatus Margulisiibacteriota bacterium
CCTGTCCCTGGAATTGTTTGTCGACCAGTGCCCTGCCTGGTGCGTCAGCCAAACCAGGGTAGTTCACGCTAAGCCCTTTGCTTTTCAGATATTGGGCCAGCTCCAGGGTATTTTGGCAGGCTTTTCCCACCCGCAGACATAAAGTGTCCAGCCCTAGGCTCTGGAGATAAGCATTATGCGGCGAGAGACAGCTACCCAGATTGCGATAAGCTTCGCGGCGTAATTTGGTCAGGAGAGTGAACGGTCCATATTTAGCGACTCCCTCCGCTAAAGCCGGGTTTTTGCTCCAGTCGTAGTTACCATGGTCAACGATCAAGCCGCCCACGGAAGTCGCGCCACCGGAAATGAACTTTGTGCTGGAGAGCACTTCGATATTTACTCCAAATTTTGCTGCCTGGAAAATATTGGGCGGGGTCAGGGTCGAATCCACGACCAAAAGAATATTCTTTTCCTTGGCTATTTTTGCCAGCTTTTCCAGGTCGGCCACTTCCAGCTGGGGATTGGTGATCGTTTCCAGAAAGATCGCTCTGGTCCGCTGGTCGATCTGCGCGGCAACGCTGGCCGGATCGTTCAGCTCGGCAAATCTTACTTCCAGGCCCCAAGGCTTTAGTGTTCTCTGAAAAAGAGAATAGGTGTTGCCGAATAAATACTTGGTCGTGACGATATTGTCGCCCTGGGCAGCGATGGTCAAAAAAAGATCGCTGATCGCCGCCATGCCCGAAGCAACAGCGATAACCCCTAAAGCATCGGTAACATTCTTGATCTTTTGTTCAAAATATTCGACGCTGGGATTGGTGATCCGGGAATACATATGGGCTGGCTTTTGTCCCAAAAAGGCTTTTTCCAGTTCTTCCGCTGTAGAGAATTCAAAGGCCACGCTTTCATAAATGGGAAAGTTCAGCGACTGGTGAGCATCAGCTTTACTGCTTCTGGTATGCAAGGACTTTGTAGTGAAGCTTGTCATTGGATCGCTCCTCCTCCCATGAAATACAGAAAATCAACTTCATCATTTTCCTTGAGGACCTGGCTGGCAAATTCTTCTTTCTTGATAAATTGGCCGTTCAATTGGACCGAGACCATGTCGGGCATCTCGACCTTGTTTCGCACTAGCAATTCGGCAACTGTCAGCGGTCCGGCTATTTCCTGCAATTCGGCATTGACCTTGATCTTCATCGGCTGCTCCTTAATTAGTCGTCTTTAAATAAAGTGGAAATACTCAAATAACGCTCGCCCGTGTCGGGCAGAATGACCACGATCACCTTGCCGGCATTCTCCGGACGCTCGGCAATTTTCGCCACAGCGGCAACGGCAGCCCCGGAAGAGATCCCCAGCAGCAAGCCTTCATGCTTGGCCAGCTGACGCGTCGCCTCAAAAGCCTCTTCATTGGATATCTGGATCAACTGATCGAGCACTCCCCGGTTGAGCACCTCCGGAATGAAACCGGCGCCTATCCCCTGGATCATGTGCGCACCCGGCTTGCCGCCGGAAAGTACCGGGGATTCTTTTGGCTCAACGCCAACGATCTGGACCCCAGGCTTTTTTTGCTTGAGGACTTCGCCTACGCCTGTGATCGTCCCGCCAGTACCGATCCCGGCGATAAATATATCCACCATTCCGTCGGTGTCGGCCCAGATCTCTTCGGCCGTAGTGACCCGATGGGTCTGTGGGTTGGCAGGATTATTGAACTGCTGAGGAAGATAAGACCCTTTAATTGTTTTGCTTAACTCTTGCGCTTTCGCGATCGCCCCGGTCATGCCCTGAGCGCCTTCGGTCAGAACGATCTCCGCGCCCAAAGCCTTTAATAATTTCCGGCGTTCTATGGACATCGTTTCCGGCATGGTCAAAATAACTTTGTACCCCCGAACGGTCCCTACCCAGGCCAGACCGATACCGGTATTGCCAGAGGTCGGCTCGATAATGGTATCGCCTTGCTTGAGCAACCCGTCCTTTTCTGCCTGCACTATCATGTTGTAGGCGATACGATCCTTGACACTGCCCCCTGGATTAAAGCTTTCTAGTTTGGCTAATACTGTCGCTTTGCCGCTTAGACTTTTTAATTTCAAGAGGGGGGTATTACCGATCAATTCCGTCAGGTCATTAGCTATTTTCATCTTCCCTGCTCCTTTACTCTGATCAAATATTATAATTTGTCCCGCTTTGGGACTGCATATGCCGTTCACTGATCTGCTGAAAATCCATTCTATCTACGATGTCCGTGATGGCTTTATTCACGTCCTGCCAGATCGGCAGAAAGACGCAGCGGCTTGTTTCCCGGCAAGTAGCGGGAAGAGCAGGATCGATACAGGAGATCGGGAAGATCGTCCCCTCCATGGCCCGGACAATATCGCCAACAGAGATCTTTTGCGGTTTCTTGGCCAGCATATAACCTCCATTAGGACCTTTTTTACTTAGAACAAAACCCTGCTTCTTTAATTCCAGAAGGATCTGTTCCAGGAATTTTTTGGGGATATCCTGGCGCCTGGCAATGTCCTCAATGTGTAATAAATTACTGGGATAGGCAATGGCCAGTTCCAGGATCACTTTCAGGGCATAGTCGCTTTTATAAGTTATTTTCATACAACCCCGCTTAGTCTATAAGCTTGATAGAGTATATAGACTATCCAAGGCTTTGTCAAGCATCCTCTGCTGTAGTGTAGCATTAATACATATTGCAATTGCTGGCTAAACAGGGTATTTCCTCCGTCCCCATAGTGCAGATGATCCTGCCAACGTTAATTTTTATATGAAATCTACAGGCCATGGCTGCGATAATCTAGCAAGTGGAAAACAGTTCCCTTGGGGGCGGTTTTAGGAGCAGTTCGTGTTAAAGAAGATCATTACCTATTCTATGTCGCAGGAAAAGCTGCCAAGGTTCTTGGCTGAAACCTCGCATTGGTTCGCCTTTGCAGGGCAACATGTCTACCTCTATCCTCTTTTACCTGAAATAGCATTCAAAGGAAAACGAGTTCTTGATGTTTTAGCCGATGGGGATCTGGGCCTGATCGGCTTAGCTCAAGGGATCGATCGCTATGTTGCTTTTGATGTTTCAAATTATGCCCTGGCTTTTTATGAACTAAAGATCGCCGCTATCAAGGTCCTTTCAAGAGAGGAATTCATTGATTTTTTTATTCCGGATGAGCTGAGAACCTTGCATCACGGATTTGACTTCGAGGAGAAAACTGTTCGTCAGTGTTTTGCTTCCCGCGCAGAACTTATTACGGTCAGGGATAGATATTTCAAGGAATTCACTGCCTTTGACGGTAGCATACGATACAAGTTCAATGCTGATGAACTGCTTAAGGACGGATCCGTACCGGAGATCAAGGAAACAATGGTCAAGGACTTCGTCAAGGAACATACCACGGAGAAGTTCTCCAAGTTGTTCAATGCATCATTTTATGCCTACGATTACCCGGCGCCGATCGTCTCCCCGCAACGGACCGCAAAACAATTCGCCTGGGATACATATCTGAAATTACGGGAACATATAGTTGCCAAAAGCAGGGCCATGCTGGATCCGGTAATGTTCAATTCTTATCAGGATGAAAAAGGAGCGCTGCAGCCTTATGCCAGGCTGGTCACTATTGAAGAGATAACCAAGGCCAGGATAGATATCATAAGATATTTAAGTGATGCTGCTTTATATGAACAAATACAGAACAAACTTCGGACGCATGGTTTTAATTATCGCTTAATTCAGGGCCTTGACGAAGTTGTCTTGGATTCGTTAACTGGTGAAAGTTTTGATCTGGTGTCTTTTGCTAATGTTCCGACCTATAAACAAAATGATATCGAACGTCTGAAGTTATTTGAAAAAGTTAAAATGATACTTAACAAGAAGGGTTTTTTTATCTTTCATGTCAATAATCCATTTGGCAGAACTGCCGATAATGATACCAGGGCAAGTGCGTTCAGGAACCTGCCGGCAAATGGCTTTAAATTGATCAAAGCCATAGAGCCGGACGAAGTAATGGACGGGATCAAAAGACTATACGGCAAGGACCATGGCGATCCAAACAAGCCCTATCATGTGATCTTTATCTATCAAAGGATCGAATAGTTACTGGTGGTGTGTGCTCACCCTGCTCAGATCAAAGAGGAATTCACCAAATATTACGCAAAGTAATTCACGAATACTATCTGCGCCCGTAGGTCGATCTGCTCTTGAACTGGCTTCTGGGCTTGAAGGTCTTGGTCGAGCGGGGAGCACCAGGGCCGGTACCTCTGGTATTGTAAAATTGTTCGGCTAATATTTCCGGATGACGCGATACTTCTATCTCTGTACGGATCAGTCTTTCAATATCTCTGATATTTAAGCCTTGATCAGGCGTAGCAAAAGAGATCGCATGTCCTTCACGGCCAGCGCGGGCCGTTCTGCCGATGCGGTGGATGTAGTTCCCTGCTTCATCCGGCAGATCATAATTGATGACCAATTCAATATTATTCACATCGATACCCCGGGAGGCGATGTCCGTCGCGATCAGGATCCTGTAATAACCGCTCTTGAACCCTTCCAGCGCTTCTTTGCGCTGGCCCAGGGAACGGTTGGAATGGATCTCGGCTGATTTATGGCCGGCCATCTGTAAATGGCGGTTGAGATTTTTGGCTTCGTATTTGGTCCGGGTAAAGAGCAGAACCGTTCCGGTATATTTCTGCAAGACCTTTTCCAAAAGGACCTTCTTGTTGGACTTGCTGACAATGAACAGCTCCTGGGTAACATTATCGGCGGTAGTACCCGGAGGGGTAACTTCGATATTGATCGGCAGCTGCATATGCTTGGTAGCTATCTGAACGATATCCCCAGGCATGGTCGCCGAGAATAGCATGGTCTGTCTTTTGGCCGGAACAGTTTGCAGAACTCTCTTGATCTGCGGGGCAAAGCCCATGTCCAGCATCCGGTCCGCTTCATCCAAAACCAGAAGCTTCACGTCAAAAAGCATTATCGTTCTTTGTTCCAGATGGTCGATCAGACGTCCAGGAGTAGCAACGATGATCCGCGGGTTACGCTTGATCGCCTGGATCTGATGGTGCATCGAGGCTCCGCCGATGATCACAGCGGTCCGGATCTGAAAGGCTCTGGCGATAGGCGCTAAGGCCTCTTCAACCTGCATTGCGAGCTCCCTGGTCGGCACCAGGATCAGACCCATGCCATTGCCCTGGCTAAGTATTTGGATCATTGGGAGCCCAAAGGCTAAGGTCTTGCCGGTACCGGTCTGGGCTATGCCGACCACGTCCTTACCGCTCAAAGCCATAGGTATAGCTTTATTCTGGATCGGGGTCGGGGTTGTAAATTTCATTTTTGCGAGGAGGTCTAAGATCGGTTTGCTGAGGCCTAGATCACTAAAACTTGGCTTTGAATTTGTTTCCATGGGGGCATTATAGGTTATAATAGCCCTAAATTACAAGCTGTTGTCAGGGGCGGTGGGGAGACGGGCACTTCGACAGGCTCAGTGAACAAACACACACGAGGAGCTCTTATGTGGTATTTATACATTCTGCGCTGTGCTGATAATTCCCTGTATACCGGGATCACGCTTGATCTTAAAAGGCGTTTGGCCGAGCATCAGGCCCAGGGACCAAAGTGTGCGCGTTATCTACGCGGACGAGCGCCGCTGGAGATGGTCTACCACACCAAAGCCGGAACGCATTCCAAAGCGGCAAGCCTGGAAACCAGGGTTAAAAAATTACCTAAAGCAGAAAAGGAATTGCTGGTCAGCGGAAAATTAAAGCTTACTTCTGTCCGCCGTAAACGGCAAAATTATAATATTTCCAGTAAACGTCAACGTGTTTAAAGCCTGCCTGCTGGAGCCATTCAAGCTCTTGAAGCAGAACATTGGGCCGGTCTTCGCGTTCGTATCTTTTGTGGTTTTCATGGATATGTTCGTTGCTAAGGTTCTGCTTGAGGTATTCTTGCCACTTGCTTATGTAGAACGACTGGATCCGGCTGCTGCCGGCCAGGACAATGTCCGCGTTAACCAGCATTCCTTTTGGCTTCAGCGCCGCAAAAGCTTTTTTATAAAAACTTCTTTTTCCTGGATCAGGGGCCAGATGATGTAAAGCCAGAGAGGTGACAATGGCGTCCACCTTTTCGCTGAATCGATAGCCGGCAAGATCCGCGACTTCATATTTAACATCTCGAAAGCCCTGAAGCTTCTTTCCGGCCTCCTCCAGCATTTTGGGCGAGATGTCCACGCAAGTAACTTGAGCCTTGGGGAATCTGCTTTTGATCAGGTAACTGATCGTGCCGGTTCCCGCGCCTAAGTCCAGCACCTTGATCTTGGCTGCTTTGGCAAAAGGCAGTACAGAGACCAGGCAGTCGAGCATCTCCTTGTAGAACGGAATGACCTGCAGCACATTTTTATCCCAGGCTTTGGCCTCAGAGTCAAAATGCTCCTTAACTACTTTCATTCTCTTTTTAGGGGTTACTGGCAAAATATTTAGACCGACTTAAGCAAGGTGCCAGAAATAGTACGGCCTTGGTCATCAATGATCTGCACGAGATCGCCCGCCTTTATCCCTGTAACGTTCGTTGCCAGAGCGCTTTGCAACAAAGCAATAGGGTCCAAACCGCTGGCGTCATAACCTAGCTGGGAAAGCTGGGAAGAAGAACCGCCGGTACTGGTCATCTGTCCGAAAAGATCGGAAGTATCAGAAGAAGTATTGGTCCCAGGCAGGGAGGGAAAAAGAGAACTGCCAGAGTTATTATTATTCGAATTGTTCTTGTCCGGGTTCTCCACGTTGTCCAAAAAGCCCTGATAGATCTGGTTGAAACTTATCTCCGTGGCCAGCTTGATCTTGTCCGCCTGGGACAAAGTATCCGTCCACTTGGCCGTGGA
>JBAZXJ010000081.1:0-6826 GCA_041659865.1 Candidatus Margulisiibacteriota bacterium
CTTGATCAATTTCTTCAGCCTTTCTGTCCCTGCACACACGTCCCGTCATTGCGAGGAATCCTCGACGAAGCAATCTCTCCGCTGGAGACGCTATATTTTATTCTCAGTCCCCACCACCAACCTCTTCATGTTCGCAATATGTTTATACCAGATAAAAACACCCGCCACAACCGCCAGGAACAGATACTCGGTTGGCTGCCTATATATAATGAAAAGAACTGGCGTTAGCGTGGCGGCGGTCAGGGTAGCCAGGGACACATACCGCGTGGTAAAGATCAATACTGCAACGGTAATGGCGATGATCAGAGTAATAACCGGGGCCAAAAATAGCATTATACCGACGCCAGTAGCAGCACCTTTTCCGCCCTTCCCTTTCAGGAACAGCGAGTAGCTATGCCCGATCAGGGCGAAGGCGCCTGCCAGGGTGATCATTAAATACTGGTCAGGGAGAAACCAGTTCATCAGCCAACAGGCCAGGTAGCCCTTGGCGCCGTCGGCCAGAAAGGCCGTGCCCCCGGCAACCAGCCCGAGCGCGCGAAACACATTCGTTGCGCCAGTATTGCCGCTGCCGAACTTCTGCAGATCGACGCCCTTGGCCTTGGCGATCAGGACGCCGAATGGAATGGCGCCTAAAAAATATGCCAGAGCCAAGAGAGTGATTTGTTTAGTCATGTTTTATATTAATTGTTCTAACTGAATTTTAAGTTTGGGCAACTCTGTCTTGATGATCTGCCAGGTTTCATCAGCATCTATCCCAAAATAATCATGAGCAACGATATTTCTAAAAGCCTTGATCAGCGACCAAGGGATATTGGCATGCTCTGTCATGAATTCATCGCTCATCCTGGAAACCATTTCACCCATTACCACAAAATTCATCATGGTAGCGTCAAAGCCTTTAGGGTCTTGGTAAAATTCTTCTGCATTCGCGTATGATGCAGTGAATGCCAGCGCCTTGTTCAATGCTTCCAGGCATCCTTTTAAGTTGCAGAGATCCTTATCTGGCATACTTGGCCTCTTTGAGAATATCTTCGCGGATATAAGGCTTCAAATATTTTGCATTAGCAATATCAACTTCCCTGTGAAATTTAGCCTTGAATTGGTCGCGCAGCGCCTCTTTGGTTTCGTGGAGGCGATCGGCTTGAGTAGAAAATTCTACAATAAGATCTATATCGCTATTTTCCTTTTGCTCATCTCTGGCAAAGGATCCAAAAACGCCGATCTTTTGAACATGGTATTTCTTTGCCAATTCGTCTTTGTGTTGGAGGATAAAGGAAAAAATGTCTTCTTTGTTTAATAACATAGCCGTATCCTTGGTTGTGTTGAATTGATTTTAACATATTCGGCACGGGCCTGCCACTAAAATAGTATAAGTAAATGGGTTCTTTAGTTGGAACCGGTACAATTTGGGGTTATCGCTTAGACATTGAACTTAAAATTCACCACGTCACCGTCCTGCATGACGTACTCTTTACCTTCCATGCGCAGTTTGCCTTTGGCTATCGCTTCAGCGAAGCTACCACATTTTACCAGGTCGCTGTACGAAACTATCTCTGCCTTGATGAATCCGCGCTGGATATCAGAATGGATCTTGCCGGCAGCCTCCGGAGCCTTTGTCCCTTGCTTGATGGTCCAGGCGCGTGTTTCCGTCGGACCGGTGGTCAGATACGAAACAAGATTTAAAAGCTTGTAGCCTTCTTTGATAACTTTATTTAGGCCGGGCTCTTTGATGCCCATGGCGTCCAGGTATTCTTTTTGCTCTGCTTCTGGAAGTACGGATATTTCGGCTTCTATTTCAGCGCAGATAGGAATGGCTTCGTGGCCTTTGATGGTTATTGGTTTGTTCCTGGCGGCCTTGAATTGCTTTTCGGACATGTTGGCAACATATAAAGAAGGTTTTCCTTCCAAAAGAAAAGGCGGTTGATCGTTGGCGGTCTTGTTCCTTTTCTGATTATAACGCTCTGTGCTCTGAAGGTCGGCTAATTTCAGTTCCAGTTCGATGATGTCCAAGTCCTCTTCCGGATCGATCTTGCCGTGGACGTGCATGATGTTCTCATCTTCAAAAAAACGGACCACGTGCATGATGGCGTCGACTTCGCGGATCTTGCCCAGGAACTGGTTGCCCAATCCTTCGCCATTGCTTGCGCCTTTGACCAGACCGGCAATATCATAAAAATCTACCGTGGTCGGCGTTATCTTCACGGACTTGGACAGCTCAGCTAAAACCTTTAAGCGTTCGTCGGGAACTTGTACTACGCCGATGTTGGGATCGATCGTGCAGAAAGGATAATTGGACGCTGGCGCGCCGGCATGGGTCATGGCGTTAAAGACCGTGGACTTGCCTACGTTAGGCAGACCGACTATGCCGATAGCTACGCTCATTTTTCTTCCTTGAGCACACGGGCTACGTCGATCAATACGTCGCCGTCATCAAGGCGCTGGACGATGACTCCGCTCGCCGCGCGTTTTTGCGCCGATATGGCATAAGCTTCCTGGCGGTTAACCGTGCCGTTCTTGGTCACGCAGATAACTTCATCGCCGGATTGAACGATCAGCGATTTAACTACGGTATCTTTTTTGCCCTTGCGGTCTTTCAGGCGGATCGCACGGACCCCAAAGCCCCCGCGTTTTTGACGGCGGTATTCGGTCAATTGCGTTCTCTTGCCGTAGCCGAAGGTCGTACATAATAACAAGCTGGTGTTGTCCACGACCACGTTGAAGCCGTTGACCTTGTCACCTGACTTTAGGTTCAAGCCGCGTACGCCGCGGGTAGCGCGACCTACGGGGCGAACGTCTTTTTCGCTAAAGCGGATCATCATGCCGTTATTTGTAGCCATGACAACATCTTGTTCGCCGTTGGTCTTATGAACCATCAGCAGGTCGTCCCCGTCATCAAGTTTTATGGCGATAACGCTGCTGTTCTTTAAATGCTGGAATTCGCTCACGCTGGTCTTTTTAACCACACCGTTGACGGTAGCCATCATTAGATACACCTTCTTGTCCGTGAAGTCTTCGACCGGCACCATCGCCTTGACGCTTTCGCCTTCTGCCAGGTCTAGTACAGTAGCCAGCGAACGGCCCTTGGCCTGCTTGGCGGCATCCGGCAAGTTATACACTTTTAAGCGGTAGGCTTTGCCAAAATTGGTAAAGCACAATAATGGCGTATGGGTAGAAGCTACCAACAGGCTCTTCACCTGATCTTCGTCGTTGGTCGTCATCCCCATGACCCCGCGTCCTCCGCGCAATTGACTGCGGAAGGCATCGATCGAGATCCGTTTAACGAATCCTTGTTCGGTCAAAAATACCGCCACGGTCTCTTCCGGGATCAGGTCATCCATGTCGACTTCCTCGGCAGAATCTTCAAAGGTCGTCCGGCGAGCGTCAGCATGGTTGCTCTTGATCTCCAGAACTTCTTTTTTGATCATTTTCATCACTCTGGATTTTTTCTCCAGGATATCTTTAAGATCTGCTATTATCTTCATCAGGTCATTGTATTCGGTCTCGATCTTGTCTCTTTCCAGGCCGGTCAGTCTCTGCAGGCGCATGTCCAAAATCGCCTGGGCCTGTTTGTCGGATAGTTTAAAGCTGGTCATCAGTCCGGCTTTGGCGTCCTCTACCGTCTTGGATTTGCGGATCAAGGCGATCACGGCATCAAGATTATGCAGAGCGATGCGTAAGCCTTCCAAAATATGCGCCCGCTCTTCAGCTTTGCGCAGTTCGAACTGGGTACGCTTGGTCACCACATCCACACGGTGTAAAATATATTGCTGGAGACATTCTTTCAGGTTAAGTACTCTTGGTACGCCATCAACGATAGCCAGCATGTTCACGCCAAAACTTGATTGCATAGCGGTATGTTTATAGAGCTGGTTGATCACAACGTCCGGATTGGCGTCTTTCTTGAGTTCGATATAGATACGCATACCTTTGCGGTCAGATTCATCGCGCAGATCAGCTATCCCGGTCAGCTTTTTTTCATGGACCAGGTCGGCGATCTTGATGATCAGGTCCGACTTGTTTACCTGATATGGGATCTCGGTCACGATCAACGCTTCGCGGTCTTTTTTGGTCTTGACCGCTTCCCGGCTGATCCTGGCGCGGACAACTATAGACCCGCGGCCGGTACTATATGCGGACATTATTCCTTCGCGTCCGCAGATTATCGCTCCGGTCGGAAAATCTGGGCCTTTTACATGTTTCATCAGGTCGATGATCTGGGCTTCCGGGTTATCGATCAGCTCGACGATGCCGTCGATCAGTTCGCCTAAATGATGAGGCGGGATATTGGTCGCCATACCGACCGCGATACCAGAGGTCCCGTTCAATAATAGGTTCGGCAGTTTGGCCGGCAGAACAGTAGGTTCTTGTAATGATTCGTCAAAGTTAGGAGCGAAAGCCACGGTTTCTTTATCGATATCTTCCATCATATAGCTGGCGATCCGCGCCATTCTGGCTTCGGTATAACGCATAGCGGCCGCGCTGTCGCCATCGACCGAACCAAAGTTACCCTGGCCGTCGACCAGGGGATAACGCATGGCAAAGTCCTGGGCCATACGGACCATGGCTTGATAAACAGCTGAGTCGCCGTGGGGATGGTATTTACCTAAAACTTCACCGACGAGGCGCGCGGACTTTTTATGAGCTCGTCCGGGGGTCATGCCCTGTTCGTTCATGGCGTAAAGTATCCTGCGGTGGACCGGCTTCATGCCGTCTCGGGCATCCGGTAAAGCACGGCTGACGATCACGCTCATGGAGTAATCGATATAAGAGGTTTTCATTTCCTCTTCGATCCTTAAGGGGGTTATCCCTCTCGTATCTTGCAGCATCTGACTATTCATTAAAGGTATTTGTTTGTCGCTCATGTTTATTTTTTTCTCCTATATATCCAGCCAGCGGACGTCTTTGGCGTATTTCATGATGAAGTCACGCCGGGGCTCGACCTTGTCGCCCATCAGCGTAGTGAACATTTCGTCGGCGATCTCGGCATCGTCGATCTTAACTTGTAACATGCTTCTGGTCTCCGGGTTCATGGTCGTTTCCCAGAGCTGTTCGGGGTTCATTTCACCTAAGCCTTTATATCGCTGGATCCCGATAGTTTCGCCTTCTTTGGTCCTTTTTTCCTTGAGGATCGTCTGGAGTTGTTCTTCATTGTAAGCATACTGGCCCTTTTTCCCGCTCTTGACCAAATACAACGGAGGCTGGGCAATATAAACATGGCCGGCCTCGATCACCGCTCTGGCGTGGCGGTAGAAAAACGTTAAGAGCAGGGTTCGAATATGGGCGCCGTCCACGTCAGCATCGGTCATGATAATGATCTTGTGATAGCGCAGTTTTTTGCCTACCGAATCCTTGTCGATGACCTCGGCAGACTCATCATCGCCCTTGTCCTTGCCTGCGCCCAGGTTGCCTACTGCTTCCGGGCCCATGGCGGTTATCATATTGCGTATTTCTTCATTGGCCAGGATCTTGTCCAGTCTGGCTTTTTCTACGTTGAGGATCTTTCCCTTGAGGGGCAAGATCGCCTGGAACTCACGATCCCTGCCTTGTTTGGCCGAACCGCCGGCGGAATCACCCTCAACTATATATATTTCACATTTTGAAGCGTCCTGGCTGCTGCAGTCGGCCAGCTTGCCGGGAAGGGTTGTACTTTCGAGGACGGACTTTCTTCTGGCCAAGTCCTGTGCTCTGCGAGCCGCGTCGCGGACGCGCATCGCGTTCATCGCTTTGGTCACGATCGCTTTGCCGACGTTGGCATCGCGTTCCATGGCATACATCAGGGCTTCGTCCACTACAGAATCGACGATCCCCTTGATCTCGCTATTGCCAAGCTTCGCCTTGGTCTGACCCTCGAACTGGGGATTGCTTAAACGAATACTGATCACGGCGGTCAAGCCTTCGCGGACGTCGTCTCCGGAAAGAGTTTCGCCCTTTTTCAAAACATCGTATTTTTTACCAAAGTTATTGATAACCCTGGTCAGCGCAGTACGAAAACCTGATAAATGCGTACCGCCTTCTTTGGTCCGGATGTTGTTGGCGAAAGTCAGCATGTGTTCGTCGTAGTAGTCTTTGCAATATTGCAGAGCTACTTCGACCTGAACGTCGTCTTTTTCCTTGCAGATATAAATAGGATTGGCGAACAGCGGATCTTTTTTCTCGTTCAAATGGCTCACGTAAGCACTGATCCCGCCTTCGTAGAAAAAGGTTTCGCTCCTGACCTCATCGGTTCTCTTGTCGGTAAAGTTTATCTTCAGGCCTTTGTTCAAATAAGCCATTTCCCGCAAGTAGTAGGAGATCGTATCGGCGTTATGGTCGGTTGTTTCAAAAATGGTCGGATCAGGCATGTAGGTCACGGTCGTCCCTGTAGCGGTTCCCGCATAGGGTTTCCTCACGGGAGCCAAAGGCCTTCCGCCCGTTTCATATTTTTGAAAATAATGAGTTTCGTCGCGGTAAATATCCAGGGTCAGCCATTGGGACAAGGCGTTAACGCAAGATACGCCTACACCATGAAGACCGCCGGAGACCTTATAGCCGCCGGAATCAAATTTACCGCCGGCGTGCAGGGTCGTAAGCACTACTTCCGCGGCTGGCAGGTTCTTTTGTTTATGCAGATCGATCGGGATACCACGGCCGTTATCTTTAACGCTAACCACGTCGCCTTTGTCAATAATTACAGTTATCTCGTCGCAATGACCGCCCAGGGCTTCGTCAACGCTATTATCCACCACTTCGTAGATCAGGTGGTGGAGTCGGTCCTTGTCGGTACTGCCGATATACATTGCCGGACGCCTTCTTACGGCTTCCACTCCTTCTAATACTTTTATCGTCG
>JBAZXJ010000082.1:0-6821 GCA_041659865.1 Candidatus Margulisiibacteriota bacterium
CAATGATACCACCATCAGCGTAGAACAAGGCTTGTATCGTTAGCACTATGGTCAGAGCTACCGCGCCGCCCCAGGGGCCTAGTAGCATAGCGGCTAAAACCCCTCCCAATAAATGTCCCGACGTTCCTGCGGAAACAGGAAAGTTGAACATTTGCGCGGCGAACACCAGCGAAGCGACCATGGCAAGTTTAGATAAATATTCCTTACCGGTCCCCCCCAGGATACGTTGAGCTTTGCCAGCTATGGCACTGACCTTGTCGCCTGCTCCTGCAAAAGCAGGTGCCAGGCCAAGCTCGGTCACCAGCTGGTGCATTTTATTAAAGGCATATGAAAGCACGCCGGCTGCGGCCAGGCCTAATCCTGTACTTAAGTTCTTGTCTAGAAATCCGTCGGGTAAATGCATCTTTGGTCCTTAATATATTGTAACACGATTATTTTTTTCGTAGCACTGAGTTTAGGGGAAGAAAAGAAGAAAGTCAACGAGATGGCTAGTCGTGCTAAGCGGGCACTTTGACAGGATCAGCTCAGGGGCTGGTGTGTACTATATGGTCAGACAGAGCTTTCCGCTCTTTACGCCTTTGACAGAGATGAGCCGGTCAGCCAGCGCTTGCAATTTCGCGATCTGGCCCTTAACAACAATGATCTCCAGGCAATTATGATGATCAATATGCACATGCACGGTCGCTGTGATGTGGTCATGATAATCATGCTGAACATCCATCAGGCGCTGGGCCAGGCCGTTGCTATGATGATCGTACACTAAAGAGATCGTCCCCAGGGCCACGGTCTTGATGTTCTTATGCGCCTGGCGGGTCAGGGCGTCGCGGATCAGGTCGCGGATCGCTTCCGAACGGTTCTCGTAGCATTTATCCGCAAGATACTGGTCAAATTCTTTTAGCAATTCATTCTCGATCGAGACGCCGAAGCGGGTCAGTTTCTTCATTTCTTCTCCATCTCCAAGACTATGCTCGGCCCCCAGTATAAATAACCCAGTGGTCGGCGAAGAAGTTTTTCGAACAGGAACAATGTTTTCGCCTCGAATATTTTTTTCAAAATGTTACTGCGGAAATTGGACAGGCTGTAAACCGCCTTGATGCGAAAGCCTTTGGCTTCTGCTAGTTTGCTAATAAAGCGCGGATGAAAATTGTAAAATATTTTTGTCCCGTATTGGTAGGGCATCAGATCAAAAGGCCCGCGGTCGGAACGGCCAAAAATAAAACGCAGTATTTCCAAAGCATTGCGCTTGTTCGCATATTCTAAAATAAATTTACCGCCTGGCTTTAAGATCCGCGCGGTCTCGCCAAAGAACTTGGGCACGTCATTTAAATGATGCATCAGGCGGAAAGATACAGCATTTTCCACACTGCTATCAGCAACTGGTATTTCATAACAACTGCCCTGCACATATTGTATATTCTTGCTATCCTTATATAATTCCCGCGCCTGATCCAGCAGGTTGTTAGCGTAATCCAGCAGGGTCACGTCAGTAAATCTATCCTTGTATACAATAGCTAGGCGGCCAAACCCGGCGCCAAGGTCGATCACCGAACCCCCTGTTTTCGGCAGTAGTTTGCTGACGATATCCTTTTCCGAAAGGTCTTCATAACTGCGGTCTACTTCACCTTGCCAGAAGTTTTTATTATAATCTGTATCGGCATAATCACAGATCACGTCTGCAGTTTTTGTATTTTCCATAGGCTAATCCTACATTAAATATAGCTTTTGTAAAAGTTTTTTTTTCTATTTAAAAATAAGTATTGTCAAACAATTTTATAGCTGGTATATTACCGCGTGCTCTAGAGCAGGATGGCTTTGTGGATAAGATGTTAGCAAAGAGAAAGCGGTCCCGGAAAAACCCTCGTGATTATTAAGATGAAGATTATTTTCAGGGCTGGAAGCCTTGTAAATACTGGCCAAGACAAAAGCGAGAGGTTCAACATAAAAATTAAGCACGAATTGTGCATAACTAGTGGATAAAGCAACGGGTTATTAACAGGATAAGGGTCAAGCCTTGACATTACAATCATCACAGGAAGTACAACGTCACATTTTTTCCCTGGACCTGATCTGGGGCGAAATTTTGTCGGTTTTGAAAATTAACTTAAGCCATCCAGGCTACGAGATGTTCACCTCGTCCGTTGAGCCTGTTTCCTGCGAAGACGGCGTGCTTACCCTGCGTGTTTCCAACCAATTTACCCGCGAATGGGTCGTGGAACGCTGTGAGACCTTGATGCGTCAGCACCTCCAGGACAAGTTCAAGGTTACGATCCCTGTTCTCTATAATGTCCAGGAAGATACCGCAGAGCAAAAGCAAACCGAGGCTGAGCAGACAGCCAGGGCCGAGCAGGTCGCGGAAGCGCCAAGAAAAATAATCAACCTGCCCATGGACAAGCAAATGCTGGTCCCTTTAAACCCTCGTTATACCTTTGAATCTTTCGTGGTAGGAGACTGCAATCGCTTTGCTAATGCTGCCTGCGAAGCGGTTGCAGAAGCTCCGGCCAAGGCCTATAACCCTTTGTTCGTTTACGGCGGAGTAGGGCTCGGCAAAACTCATTTAATGCATGCTATCGCCAGCAAGATCCTGGTCGATCATCCTTCCTGGCGGGTCGTTTATGCGACCTCTGAAGGCTTTACCAATGACCTGATCAACGCCCTGCGCGATAAGCGTATCCCGGAATTCCGGGATAAATATCGCAACGGTGTCGATGTCCTCTTGATCGATGATATTCAATTCATCGCTGGCAAAGAAAAGACCGAGGATGAATTTTTCCATACCTTCAACGCTTTACATTCAGCCAGTAAGCAGATCATCGTTACTTCCGACCGGCCGCCGAAAGATATCAAGATCCTGGAAGAGCGTTTACGCTCCAGGTTCGAATGGGGCCTGATGGCTGATATCCAGCCACCGGAACTGGAAACACGTATCGCGATCTTGCGTAAAAAATCGGCAGACGACAATATAGACGTACCCGATGACGTTCTTGATTTCATCGCGACCCAGATCCCTTCCAACGTCCGCGAGCTTGAAGGGGCGCTGACCAGGATCGTGGCCTATGGCTCCCTGGTCCATAAACAATTGACCGTGAATTTTGCCGAGAGCCTGATCAAGGATATGGTAACCCAGCGCCGCGATAAGCCGGTAACCATCAGCTTGATCAAAAGGATCGTCTCGGAACATTTTAATATTTCGATCGAGGACCTGTCGATCAGAAAAAGGACCAAAGAGGTCGCTGAAGCCAGACAGATCGCCATGTATCTGTCCAGGACGCTTACCACCTCATCCTTACCCAAGATAGGCGAGGAATTTGGCGGCCGTGACCATACAACGGTCATGCATGCCTGTGACAAGATCAAGGCCAGTATCAACAAGGATAAGAATTTTAAGTCCTTAATAGACAACATCACGGATAAGATCTGTAAATCTTATTAATATATACTCTTGATAAGTTAAGGTATATATTGTGTATAATCTATTAATAATAAAGAATAACTAAAGATTTAAATGATAAGTTCAAGAGTTGTTCTTTTTACGCACAAGTTATTAGATGTTTAGGTTTGTATTTATTAACAATCAGATACAAGAAAAAGAATAGGGGTTAATTAGGAATTTAATAGTTACACACTTATCAACATTGCCTATGATAATGATGATGAGTTTTTATATGTAAATATATTTAATATTATTCGGAGGTTATAAAATGGAATTTATTTGTCAAAAGGACCTTTTACAAAAAGCGATACAGCATACTGAAAGAATTGTATCGGCCAGAAGTACTCTGCCGGTATTAGCAAATTTATTATTTGAAGTGAATGGCGCTGTCTTAAAGATCACCAGTACGGACATGGAAATAGGGATTGAAAAAAAAGTAAAAATATCTACCTCAAAACCTGGTTCAGTATTAATTAATTCAAAAACAATAAGTAGTATTGTTAATAAACTCCCAGATGCTGATGTAAAATTAAAGGTCCTGGATAATCAAACAATTGAAATAACCTGTGCCCAGTCACACTTCAATATCCATGGTCTACCAGCAGAAGAATTCCCACAGATACCCAAAATAGAAAATGGCGTTGAGTTCCAGATCAATAAAGACAATTTAAAAGACCTGATAAAACAAACGATCATCTCTGTTTCTATCGATGAGAGTAAACATATCCTCAACGGTGTACTGGTCGAGATAGATAGTGATAGTTTAATTGGCGTGGCCACTGACGGATACAGGCTTTCCCAGAAATCGATCAAAGAAAAACATGAGATCAGTGAAAAGATCAGAATGATCATACCGACCAAGGCTCTACATGAATTATTAAGCATCACAGCTGAAGGTAAAGAAGAGAAGATCAAGGTTAATTATTCTGACTCGATGGCTAACTTCACCTTTGAGGATTTCTATTTAAGCACCAGACTTATCAAGGGGCAGTACCCAGATTATAAACAAGTTATCCCCAAGGAGTTCAAAACAGAGATCATGGTGAGCAAAGAAGAATTTACGGATGCCCTGGAAAGATGTCAGATCATCGCCAGCTCCAGCGCCAATATCGTGAAGATCGAGGTATTGGACGACAAGCTGCTGATCAACGCAAGCACTCCGGATATTGGCAACGTGAACGAAATGATCAGTATCAGCAAGAACAATGACCATAAGCTGCAGATAGCCCTTAATGTCAGATTATTATTGGAAGCCTTGAAGATAATCTCCGCCGACAAGATCAAGCTCTCGCTGATCGATTCGCTAAAACCGGGGACGATCAGTCCGGTGTCCGATAAAAAAGACGACGAGTTCCTGTATGTGGTCATGCCGATCCGGACGGCTGAAAATAAATAAACTGCCTTGTTCTTAAAAAGCATACAGTTATTTAATTTTCGCAATTACCGACAGCAGCAAATTACTTTTACCAGCAAGATCTCCGTGATACTCGGCGATAACGCCCAGGGCAAGACTTCATTGCTTGAAGCCGTGTATCTGCTCGCAGCCGCCAGATCCCCGCTGGAAAAGAACAACGACAGCCTGATCTGTTTTGGCCAGGACAAGGGCAAGATCTCCGCCGAGATATTTAATGACCAAAAAGACCTGACCATCGAAATGGAATTCCAGGACAATCAGAAAAAGATCATGGTCAGTAAAAATCAGTTAAGCAAGGCCTCTGATCTTTTAGGTTTTTTTCACGCGGTTTATCTGAATCCTCTTGATACAGAACTGGTGCGCGGCGAACCTGGAGATCGCAGGCGCTTCCTCGACCTAATATACGCCCAGGCCGATCGAAAATATACCCAGGCGCTACAGCTCTATCAAAAAACCCTGAAGAACCGCAACGCTCTGCTGAAGCAGGAAAACATCGACGCCAAATATCTGGAAATACTTGATGAGCAACTGGCAGCCAATGGCGTTTTGCTGATCAACCGCAGGAGCGAGCTGATCAAAAAGCTCGGCGGCTACTTTGTGGATATCGTGCGGGAGATCATTCCCGGGGAAACAGCCCTGCAATACTTGCCGGGGGCTCCGGCAGAAACATCAGCATATTTGCACAAACTTAAGGCCAGGCTGGAGTTCGACAAGATGAACGGTCAGACCTCTACCGGTCCGCACCGGGATGATTTTGTTGTCCTGGTTTCCGGCAATGAAGCCAGGCGCTTTGCCTCGAACGGACAACAAAGAGCCTTGTCCATCGGGCTTAAAATGGCTGAGGTGGCTTTCTTGCGTGAAGCAACGGCCAGAAATCCGGTCATTCTTTTGGATGACGTGCTTCTGGAAATGGACGAACAGAATATCCAGAAGATCCTGGCCAACATTTTTGCCTGCGACCAGGTCCTGATCACGACGACCAGCCTGGCGCGTTTGCCGGAAGCTGTGACCAGAGAAGCCGAAGTGATCCGCATCTCCGCAGGGGCAGTGGTGAATAATTAATGCAAACGATAGGGACGATACTGCAATTCGTTAAAGCCCGGCAGGTCCGGAAAGCAGAACGCTTTCTGATCTTGTGCCGGCACTGGAACCAGATCTTTCCTGACAACCTGGCCAACAACTGTCAGCCGGTATCCTTAAAAAACAAAACACTGGTCCTGACGGTTTCCGGGCCGGTCTGGCGGCACAAGCTTTCCCTGGAAAAAGCCGAGATCCTCAAACAGGTCAATAAGTACAAGATACTCATCGACGATGTGGAGTTCGTCTTGTCCAGCCCCAAGGAAACCCTTCGACTCAAGGCCGAACACTCTCCGGCAGTTAAGCCAACACAACCGCCCAAGCCGGTACAGGAGCCAGCCCAGGAGCAAAGCCTGGAAAAAATAGCGGAAAAGCTTAAACAACAAAGCCAAAAAATAGCCCAAAAAAGACAAGAAAAAGGGTGGCAAAAATGCGCCAAGTGTGCTAAATTATACCCAGGCGGAAAAAACGCCTGCCCCAGCTGTAGTGTTAAAGAAGAAGAAGCCGCCGTAGCCCTAGTGCGGCAAGGCCTCAGGGAAACGCCCTGGGCCCGGTACGAGAACAGCGGGCTTAAAACGAAAATAGCTGAAAAAAAGTTCCACGCGGTCAAGGAACAATTGCTGGCAGAAACCCGGGACGGGCTGGCCTTTTACGTACTGCATCCTGACCAAAGAAAAGACCAGCGGGATATAGACCGGCAGATCAGACAGTACGTGAGCTTGCGTACAGGAGTGTCGCCGGCAGAGATGACCAACGAGATCATCCGCAAAACCTTAGGCAGTAAATTTACCGATATATTGAACGGTAAAAATATACAAAAGACGGAGAGAAAATAAATGGCTCATTATGATGCCTCGACGATAAAAGTATTAGAAGGACTGGAAGCCGTAAGAAGGCGTC
>JBAZXJ010000083.1:0-6717 GCA_041659865.1 Candidatus Margulisiibacteriota bacterium
ATTATGAGATAGCGAAGGCTGTTTTGAATAATGCTATGGGACTGGAATAAAATGACAAATACCAAAATCCAAATTTCAAATCAATGACAAAATCCCAATGACAAATTTGGGAAGGTCTTAATTTTGCTTTTGTGATTTTTTAGATTTGATCTGGATTTTGATGTTTGGATTTTGGATTTACGCCTGGATTCCCGCTTTCGCGGGAATGACATATATTAAGGAGACTAGAATGAAGAAAACATATCTACTATATATAGGATTGATCCTCGCCGCCTTAATTCTCTCCGGCTGCGGTAACGGTAAAAAGGAAGAAGTAAAACCTTCCAAGATAACCCCAGTGGAAACTATGGTCATTTCGCCGAAGTCGCTTACGACCACCTTGGAACTGACCGCCGGGATCAAGGCTTTACAGCAGGTCCAGGTCGTAGCGAAAGCGAACGGCGATATCAAACAAGTGCTGTTCAATCTTGGCGATAAGGTCAGGAAAGACCAGGTCATTGCTAGGATCGATGACGAACTTTATCAATCCAACCATGAACAGGCGCTGTCCAATTATCAGCTGGCTGAATCCAGTCTGCAAAGAGTACAGACCCTCTATGCCAAGAGCCTGGTCTCTCTTCAGGAACTGGAAGGGGCCAAGGCCCGCGCCGCCGGGGCCAAGGCTGGTTATACGGCCGCCAAACTGGGCCTGGAATATACCGAGATCAAAAGCCCGATCGACGGCGTTGTCGCTGCCAAGCTGATTGAGGCCCAGAACAGCATCGCCGCCGGAATGCCGGTTGCTACGATCATGGATGTATCTCAGGTAAAATTAACTGCGGGAGCCACCGAGTTTGATATTGCAAAGATACATAACGGCAGTAAGGTCAAGATCGCTATCGATTCCGTTCCCGGCGAAGTCTTCTGGGGGACTGTAACGGCCAAGGGTATAAGTTCCAGCCCGCTGGATAGTACCTACCCTGTCGAGATAACCGCGGATAATCCTCAAAGCAAATTAAGCCCAGGGATGTTGGCAAAGATATTTATCGACAAGGAAACCTTCCCTGCGGCGATCCTTTTACCCCAGGATGTCATCCTGGAAAGAGAAGATGGCCATTGCGTATTTAAACTTGTCGGGGACAAGGCTGTATTGGTCAAAGTTACTTTGGGCGAGACGGTCGGTGATCTGGTACAGGTCACAGAAGGCTTAAGAGCCGGAGATGTTGTGATCATCAAGGGCCAGCAAAACGTGGTTGATGGAGAACAAGTACAGGTTTCGACAGGTAACTGAACATGATCAAAGCTGCGCTTAAAAATGCCAATGTTGTTTTCATGCTCACGATCGCCATCGTGCTTCTTGGTGTGTTCTCATATATATCCATTCCGCGCGAATCGACCCCTGATATCAAATTCCCCTATGTTATCGTCTCTACTTTATATCCCGGTGTTTCACCTGCAGATATGGAAACCCTGGTCACCGATCCCTTGGAGAAAAAATTCAAAGGGCTGACCGGCATCAAGAAAATAACTTCAAGTTCCGGCGAAAGCTTCTCGGCGATCTTCATGGAATTCGATACCAAGATCGATATCGAGAACGCTTTACAGAAGGTCCGCGATAAAGTTTCCTCCGTGCGCAATGATCTACCCAAGGATATTAAGGACCCGCAGGTCCAGGAAATAAGCTTCTCGGAATTCCCTATCATGGTAGTAAATATTTCCGGACCTTCCGGTCTGGTCAAGCTCAAAGCCATCGCGGATGACCTAAAAGACGAACTGGATACGGTCAAAGGTGTTCTGCGGGCAGATATCGTCGGGGGCTTAAGCAAAGAAGTTAAGATCTTGGTTGATAATAAACGGCTGAAAGAATACGGCTTAACCCTGGATACCCTGCAAAGAAGCATTGCCGGCGAGAACCTTAACATGCCTGGCGGAACGATCCAGCTGGGTGAGTCTGATTACCTTCTGCGCATTCCCGGCGAGTTCAAGAACATTCCGGAGATCGAGAATACGGTAATCAAAGCCAACTATGGCAAAATGATCCGGGTCAAGGATGTGGCCAAGGTCCTGTTCACTTTTAAGGACAAGGAAACCGATGCCCGGATCAACCAGCAGCCTTGCGTTGGTATATCTATTATCAAGCGCAGTGGTGAAAATATTATCAGCACAGCTGAAGCAGTGAAAAAAGTCCTGAAAAAAACCGCTTTACCGCCAGGAGTTAAAGTTGAGATCCTGGGCGACCGCTCGATAGAGATACAGGACCTGGTAAAAGAACTGGAAAAAGAATTGTTGACCGGTTTGATCCTGGTCGTGCTGGTCCTGATGTTCTTCATGGGTTTTCGCAATGCGGTGATCGTTTCACTGGCCATCCCTCTTTCTATTTTCATCAGCATTACTATTATGAACTTTACTGGCCTGACCCTTAATTTCGTTGTGTTATTCGCCTTGATCCTCGGTTTGGGCCGGCTGGTCGACGATGCCATTGTAGTTGTGGAAAATATTTACCGATATTATCAAAACGGCCATAGCAAATTCGAGTCCGCACAGACCGCGACCGAAGAGGTCAGCATGCCGATCTTCGCTTCTACCGCCACGACTCTAGCCGCTTACGTCCCCATGCTTTTTTGGCCCGGGATCATGGGCGGGTTCATGGCCTATCTGCCAAAAACGCTGATCGTTACGCTCAGTGCTTCCTATGTTGTTGGGATGATCATCAATCCGGTATTCATGTCCAAATTCATGATCAAGCCAAAGAGCCATCGCGGAGTTAGCGCCGAGGAATATCAGAAGAACCGTTTCCGCGGGCCGATCATGAGCAATTACCGCCGAGTACTGGTAAATGTACTGCGTTATCCAAAATGGCAGAAAGCCCTTATCACCTTATTGATCGTCTCATTTTTACTTTCTATCGTCTCTTTCGTCTTTATGAAAAAGGAATTTTTTCCGGATACTACTCCAGAGCAATTATATATTACCGTTAACACTCCTCCCGGCAGTACGATCGAGAATACTGACCAGATAGTCCGGGTCATCGAAGGCAAGCTGGTTCAATATGAAGATATCAAACGCTATGAAGCAAATATCGGCGTTGCCGGCGCCGGGACAAGTTTCCGTTCTTCCGGCAGTGCGGATCCGACCTTTGCCCAGATCGTTATTGATCTGAAAGATAAAAAGGAGCTTAAAGAAAGCCCCTTTGTCCTGATCGACAAGATCCGCAAGGAAACCAACGGTCTGGCCGGCGTCACGATCAAGGTTGACCGGCCCAAAGAAGGACCGCCTTCCGGCGGAGCGCCGATCAATATCCGCGTTATCGGCAAGGAATTCAAGGTGATCCATGGCCTGGCAGAACAGATCCAGGACATCATGAAGAAGATCCCGGGTATTGTGGAAATTCGCGACGACTATAATATCGGCCGGCCTGAGATCCATATCAAGGTCGACCGCGCCAAGGCCGCCCTGCTAGGTTTGAACACCTATCAGGTCGCTGCTACGGTCCGGACCGCGATCAACGGAGCCAAGGCCAGCACCTACCGTATGGACAATGAAGAATATGACATTACGGTCCAGCTTGCCCAGGAGCAAAGGACCTCCTTGTCCGATATCAAACAGCTGGGGATCCCTTCTTTTAAAGGCGATCAGCCGTTCGTACCTTTAGCCAGTGTTGCCTCTGTCGAAACTCACGGAGGCTTAAATTCCATCCCGCATTATGACCTCGACCGATTGATCACGGTACAAGGTGATGTCAGCGGTAAACTATTAGCACCTCAAGCGGTCAAGGAGATCGATAAGCAGGTCCGGAAGCTGGATATTCCCTCCGGCTATCGCGTGGAATACGGCGGAGAAAATGAAATGATGGCGGAGTCGTTCTCCTTCCTGGGCAAAGCTTTTGTCGGCGCTATCCTTCTGATCATGATCATTCTGATCGCGGCTTTTAATTCTTTTGTTTATCCAATAATAATTGGCACGACCATTATGATGGGAGTGATCGGCGTGGCCATCGGCCTTGGTATAACCGGTAAACCTTTCGGCCTGATGGCCTTTATCGGCATGATCAGCCTTTCGGGTATCGTGGTGACCAATGCCATTATCTTGATCGAGTTCATTCTGCGTTTAAAAGAAAAAGGATATTCCCGCCGGATGGCCATTGTCAGAGCAGGTCTGACGCGTTTTAGACCAGTCATGCTGACCGCGTTAACTACCCTGTTGAGCTTGATCCCATTAACCTTCGGGGTTAAATTCTCGCTGTTACCGCCCTTCATGTATATTGAAGAATCGACCAGCAGTGCTTTTTGGGGACCGATGGGTTCGGTGGTGGTTTTTGGTCTGGCAGTGGCGACCTTCTTTACACTGGTCATCATCCCGACATTCTTCTATTTGACGGACCGTTCTGCGGATAAGATACGTAAGTTTTTCAATAGATAAGCTGAGAGGTCTTCCGGAACCCGACGAGGTTTGAACGTATCAACAGCGAGCGTGATCAACAGGATCTGCCCGCTGACCAGAACCTGTTCAGTATAGGCATTGACCACTTGCTGGGCGAAGACTATCCGGCTGCCTTTGCTTTCTACAACACTAGTTCTGACCCGCAGGTCATCATCGTAACGACCAGGCTGCAAGTAGTCTAAATTAACGTTACGCACGGCGAACAAGACACCGTCCTGCTTTAACTGGTTCACCGTATATCCGGCATCTCTGAGATATTCAGTACGCCCCTTTTCCAGCCATTCCAGGTAACGGGCATAATAGACCACACCTTCGGCGTCGGTGTCGGCGTAGATGGGGCGGATGGTTATTTCGTTTTGCATGTTAATTACCTCTGTGAACAGGATACAAGAGACAGTAGCAAGATAGCAAGAATACGACCCCGTCATTGCGAGCGGAGCGAAGCAATCTCTTTAACGGAGATTGCTTCGTCGGATGCCTCCTCGCAATGACGGAAGCATCTGTATCCTAAATAGGTCCTCTTTACCTCAATGCTTTTGTGCCTTCGCACCAGCTTCAGGCCCCTTCTCAGTTTGAATTTCCCTACCCTTCATGGTAGTATTTACCTTGTATGCACAAGGAAATCGTTCAATTTTACCAGAGATCTTATAATACGCTTGGAGCGCAGACCAAGCTTATTTTGGCGAATAAGGATTTTCTGTCCAGGATCCAGCAACAAAAGCAAAAATGGGATCTGGGTGATAAGTGGCAAAAAGCGGTCCTGGATGACTATGTCGACAAGATCGACTATGACCTGCGTATTAAGACCAATGAAGAGAACTGCTATGAGATCGAAGAGAAATTCAAGCTTTCGCCTGAACTGCGTTTTCACCACGGCCTGGACCGGGCGCTGGTCGATCTTTATATCCGTCAGGAACTTTTCAAAGAGAATGAAAAAGACAAGGCCATTTCCAGTATCGATCCACGTAATCATTGGGAGGCTTTCTCTCGTGAGCTAAAACAGATCTGTCAGGACTTCGGGCTGGAAAGTGCGGACTCAATGTTCGTCTATCGCAACCTGCTGGCCCTGCCTCTGATCAATATCGTCAAAGAGGCGACCTCGCCAAATATTGAAATATCTTATGATCCGGAAACCGGCATTAATACTTTAAAGATCGACATGTCCGATGATGCCCTGCGCTATTGCACCGAGACCAGCCTGGAATTCATCAAAGAAGCGATCGAAGAATTAAAGAACCGCAAGGAGGCGAAGGGCCCGCCGGTCGGCAAGCAGGACCTTACCTGGTATTATAAAACCCATAGCACCGAAGAGAACCCGCAGAAAGGTGTTTTTCTGGAGGTACCTTTTCTGCAGTATTTGATCGAAGAAACCCACAAGATATTCAACTGATAAGGAGTACTCAATAATGTTCTCAAGATTTACCGAAAAAGCTATTCAAGTCATCATGAACGCCCAGCTGGAAGCTAAGACCATGGGCCACGAATTCGTCGGTACGGAACATCTGTTAATGGGTGTGGTCAAGGAGAACGAAGGGGTAACGCAGGAAGTCTTAAGGGAACTAAAGATAACCGAAGAGCAGGTCCGCAAAAGAGTACAGGCTTTTATCAAGAACAAGCCCAAGGTCAAGGATCCTTCCAATATAGTTTTCACGCCCCAAACCAAGAAAGTACTTAATTTTGCCTGGGATGAAGCCCGTCAGCTTGGTGCCTCTTATGTTAACGTTGAACATATCCTTCTAGCCTTGACCAAGGATGAACATAGTACTGCGGCCCAGATCTTTGACTCGATGTCGATAACGCCAGCTACCATCAGGGAAACGCTTTTTAAGATCCTGGAAAAAAGGGTCGCTTTTTCCGATGAAGCCCTGGATCAGCCGTTTGATACCAATACGCCTGAGCTGGACAGCTACTGCCGGGACCTGACCAAGCTGTCCAGGGAGAACAAGCTCGACCCGGTCATCGGACGGGCCAAAGAAGTAGAGCGCATAATTCAGATCTTAAGCCGTCGGACCAAGAACAATCCGGTACTGACTGGCGACGCCGGCGTGGGCAAAACAGCGATCGTGGAAGGACTCGCCCAGAAGATCATTAAAAAAGAAGTGCCAGAAGCTTTAAGAGGAAAAAGAGTATTGACCCTTGACCTTGGTCTCTTGGTCGCCGGGACCAAGTTCCGCGGTGAATTCGAAGATAGAGTCAAGACCATCATGGAAGAGATCCGTAATAACAAGAACGTGATCCTGTTCATTGATGAATTACATACCATAATCGGTACCGGCGGTTCAGAAGGCAGTCTGGACG
>JBAZXJ010000084.1:0-6643 GCA_041659865.1 Candidatus Margulisiibacteriota bacterium
GGTGGAGCGTATCGCTATACTGCGTTACAGTATCGACGACATCAGGCTTTTTTACGAGAACGATCTTAGATTTCTGGAGCAGTTCTAAGTTGAAGGACTAGCTCTGTCATTCCCGCGCAGGCGGGAATCCAGGTTGGGTGGTAAAGGGAATATCAAATGTTAGCACCGATCTCTTGGTTAAAAGAATTCGTTAATATCCCGTGTTCGATCGAAGAACTGGCCCATAAGTTGACCATGTCCGCTTTTGAGATCGAGCAGGTCATCTGGCCGGCCAAAGGTATCAAAGGCGTGGTCATCGGCCGTATCGAGGCCATGGAGAAGCATCCTAACGCCGATAAATTACAGATCTGTACGTTAAACGTTGGTGGGGCGGTGCCATTATCCATCGTTACCGGTGCGACCAATGTCCAACCCGGTGATGTCGTCCCTGTGGCGATTATCGGCGCGGTGCTGGCAGGGGGCTTTGAGATCAAACAGGCCAAACTGCGCGGAGTGGATTCCTTTGGGATGCTCTGCTCGGAAAAAGAGCTTGGTCTGGCACTGGAGTCAGCAGGAATAATGCAGTTGTCCAAGGATGCTCCGGTCGGTCAGGATCTGATCGCTTATCTGGGCCTGTCCGACCCCGTACTGGAGCTTTCTGTCCTGCCTAACCGGCCGGACCTGCTGAGCATGATCGGCGTGGCTCGGGAGATCGCTGCCGTCTTACAAGAAAAACTCAAATTAATACCTGTGAAACCAGTTAAAGTCCAGGGCAAGTCACCTGTATCGGTCGAGATCCAGGATAAGGCCTTGAACCCCAGGTATATGGGCGTGGTTATGAAAAAGGTGACGATTAAAGAATCGCCATTATGGCTGCAGAACAGGCTTAAATCAGCCGGCATCAGACCGATCAACAATGTCGTCGATATTACCAACTATGTTCTGCTGGAATTCGGCCAGCCGCTCCATGCTTTTGACTATGAAAAGCTGGCCAAAACCCCAAAGGGTGAACGGCAGATCATTACCCGTCTGGCCCAGGCTGGGGAGAAGCTGAAAACCCTGGATGGCACCGAGAAAGAACTGACGAATGACAACCTGGTCATTACCGACGCTTCTGGGCCGGTAGCTTTAGCCGGAGTGATGGGCGGTGCCAGTTCGGAAATATCGTCCGCTACGACCAGTGTTTTCCTGGAAGCCGCCTTGTTCGAGGCGACCTGCATTCGCAAGACAGCCAAGAAGCTTGGTTACCGTACGGAATCCTCCTTGCGTTTTGAGCGTGGGGTGGCCTGGGAGTCGGTAGAGAACGGACTGCTTAGGGCTGTTGAACTATTTCAGGAGCTGGCAGGTGCGGAGCTGGAAGGCTCGATCATCGATGTTCAAGGCCACAAGCCCCCAGCGGTCTCTATTGAATTTAGACCCGAGAAGATCAATGCTTTATTGGGCATGGCGCTTTCCGAAGCTGAGATAAAAGACAGCTTGACCGTCCTGGGATTCAACTTCGAAGGCAACCAGGTGAAAGGCCCATACTGGCGAGATAAAGACGTGACCAGAGAGGCAGACCTGGTAGAAGAAGTGGCCCGGATCATCGGCTACGACAAACTGCCGGCTACCTTACCGGACAGCCGGAAGATAACCCTGGTCGATCTGGGCAAAGAATATTATTTGCAAAAAGTTCGCGAATGCCTGTTGGGGCAGGGCCTCAACGAGGTCATAACCTTTTCGCTGGTCTCACCTGCTATGGTCAAAGGGGAAGAAGACAAAGCGGTAAAACTGACCAATCCGTTGAACCAGGACCAGTCGGTACTTCGGACCAGGATGCTGCCCAGTTTACTTGAGGTCTTGCAGCTGAATTCTAATCGCAAGAACGAAGATATCAGGATCTTTGAAACTGGCAAGGTTTATTCCTCCCAGGAAGAGAACCTGCGTATCGCCGGTGCGTTCCTGAGCAAGACCGCTGACTTCTTTGCGCTGAAAGCTGTTCTGGACAATCTGTTCAAGGTACTCAAGGTCAACAGCGTGGAATGGCTGCCCCTGGATAAGGCTGGTATAACCAATGCCAATTTGCATCCGGGAAAAAGCGCGGTCATCAAACTTAACGGCCAACTAGCCGGCTTTATCGGAGAACTGCATCCGGCAATTCAGCAGGAGTATAAATTGCCCTTGCCGGCTTATATTTTCGACCTGGCCAGCGATGTTCTGGAAAAAGCCCAGGGAGGGATCCGCTATAAGTCTATCCCCAGATTCCCGGCGACGACCCAGGATATGGCTTTCATGATAAAAAAAGATCTCAGGCATGCCGAGATCGTGAAACTGATCAAAGGCCAGGACAATAAACTTATCGAGAACGTTGAGGTCGTTGACCGCTATGAGGGTGAACAGGTGCCTGACGGCCGGGTCAGCGTATCTTATTCCATAACTTACCGTGACCCGGAAAAGACGCTGGTGGAAAAAGACGTGATCGTGTTACATGAAAAGATCGCTAAGGCGCTTGTGGCGAAGCTTGGGGTGAAGTTCCGCTGATGGGCCAAATAAGCGCGGAACAAATAGCTGTCTATCGCCAGCTTGGTCCGGAACAGAGGATGAAAATAGGTATGGAATTATATGATACTTCCCGGGAGCTCTTGCGCGCCGGAATTATCGGCCAGTACCCGGAATATACGCCAGACCAGGTCCGCCTGGAAGAACTCAAGAGGTTAGAGTTTTGGTACAACAAGAACTACTAAGCAAGGTTATACAACAATTAGTGGTAGCCAAAGTAGAATATATGCTGACCGGATCCATGGCCAGCAATTATTACGGCACGCCAAGGTTGACCCATGACATCGATATCGTACTGCAGATCAAGGAAAACCAGGTCAGTATACTGTTCAAGATGTTCAGTGCTGATCATTACCTTTCAGCGGAGGCAATGAGACAGGCCATAAGCGATAAAAGCACTTTTAATCTGCTGGATCCTGCTAGCGGGATGAAGATCGATTTTTGGCTGGTCAAGGATGATACCTATCATCAGCAGGCTTTTGCCCGCAAAAGAAAAGTCTCGTTCCTGGGCCAGGAAATGATGATCTGTTCGCCGGAAGACCTGATCATCGCCAAAACGCTCTGGGCCAAAAGATCAGGCGGGAGCAGTAAGCAAATGGCGGATATTGAGGGCATTAAAGCCATGCAGGGTGACAGTTTGGATCAGGAATATTTAGGTAGTTGGTTAAAGGAATTGCTAGAAGATTAACATCCGTCATTGCGAGGAGTCAGCGCTTTGGCTGACGACGTGGCAATCTCGTTATAAGAGATTGCTTCGTCGAAGACTCCTCGCAATGACGGGGCCTTTTTCTTGCCTTTCTTGCGTTCTTGTCATACTGTATTCTGAATTCTGTATTCTTCATAAGGAGCAAATCCATGCTAGTAGTCATCAAGATCGGCAGTAACATTCTTACCACTCCAGGCAACGATCTGGACCTGAACAATCTGCGCAATCTTTGCGACCAGATCGCGGGCCTGCGCCGGAAGGGTATGCAGGTCGTTGTGGTTACTTCCGGGGCTATCGTCTGCGGTTCGGAACGCTTAGGCATCAAGGCGTCCTCGATACCGGAAAAGCAGGCAGCGGCTGCGGTAGGGCAGAGCCTTCTGGTCAACGAATATAATAACTTCCTGGAGCCTCATAAGATAACCGTAGCCCAGGTCCTGCTGACCAAGGATGGGGTGACCGAAGGCGCCAGAAAAAAGAACGTACAGAATACCTTAAAGACGATCATCAAACTTGGCGCAGTGCCTATAATCAACGAAAATGATACAGTCTCGACTGACGAGATCAGATTCGGCGATAACGATATGCTCTCGGCGATCGTGGCCAAGCTGGTCGGTGCGGACAGGTTAGTGATCCTCACGGACATCGACGGCCTGCATACTGCCAACCCTCGCACGCACAAAGATACCAAGCTGATCGCTAATGTCCCCAAGGTGACCAAGGAGATCGAAGGCCTGGCCTGTGGCAAGGGTTCGGGCAAAGCGGTAGGCGGGATGATCACCAAGATCGCCGCTGCCAAGATAGCTACAAAAGCCGGGATAGAAACGGTTATCGCTAATGGCCGGGCATCTGATGTTCTGTTAAGGTTGCTGGTGAAGCAAGAAAAATTAGGTACGAAGTTTCAAAGCAAGTAGTAGAATAAGTCCCATAGGAAACACGGATTACACTGATTTACACGGATTACTCAGCCGCTGACGCTTCCGCCAAAAAAACATATTTGGCGGGGTGGCGGATCCGTGTAATCATCTTCAATCCGTGAAATCCGTGTTTCAGCAATCCGTTGTGTTGACGCTTGGGTCGTTGACTTGTATAGTACTTGCCGGTCCGGGCGGTTAGCTCAGTTGGTAGAGCATCTGGTTTACACCCAGAGGGTCATAGGTTCGAGCCCTATACCGCCCACCAGCCTTCGCTCTTAAAACTTTTGGGAAAGTTTTAAGAGCTTCGGCTGGCAGGCCAGCTTATTTAGATGTACTGCGCTATGTAGAAGCAAATACCCAAAAGTTTTTTAGAGCGAAGGTTGTCCGCCGAAGCCTTCCACGTAAAGATGTCCTATCGTTAAAGAATGGCGAAGGCGGACCGAACAAACCAATTCCCATTTCCTATTTCCTGCCCAACTTCGCCTTCAGATCATCTGTGATCCCCTTGAGCATCTGATCGCTCATCTTCCCCTTCAGGCGGTCCAGCAATAACAACAGCCCGTTGATATCGTCTTTGGACAAAGTAACCTTCGTAAAAAGTTTATTGTCATAAGAAAGAAAATGATCATATTGCACCGGCTTTGGCGCCAGAGGATCAGGGTTCGCTTCCTTGACCGGCTTTAGCCAGTAAACGCGGTTGCAGTACTTCAAAAAGACCTCGTCCTTGTCCACGCGGAACAGGGGCATCATTCTTAGCTTGATGCTGTCGCTTTGATAGTTAAGCTGGATACGGGTTATGTCGCTCATTATAACTCCTTTGATATCATATTTTTATCGACAAGCATTCTATCCTGTCGTTGCTAGTTGCTCGTAGTTCGTCGCTCGTATCAAGTGAGAAGCTGACTTGTCGATATGTGCTCTTGCGAGCAACTAGCGACGAGCAACAATCAACGTCTTTAGGGCAAATATATATCGTAATCTGCACGACAATAATTTCAAAAATCTTCCCTTCCTTGACTTTTCCGTCAAATCCGTCAAAATAGCCCCACTGAGCCAGCCGAGCGATCGCGCGCGCAAGTGCGAGGAAAGTCCGGACACCACAGGGCAACGCAGCGGGTAACGCCCGTCGGTCTCCGCAAGGGGATCAGGACAAGTGCAACAGAAAGTATGTATGGCTATCGCAAGATAGTGCGTAGTGAAACCAGGTAAACTCTGCGTGGTGCAAGACCAAATAGGGGGCAAGCTGCGGCCCGCAGCGCTATGAGCCCCGGGTAGGTCGCTAAAGCCGTCCGGTAACGGCCGGCGTAGAGTAATGATCGCCTAAAACAGAATCCGGCTTACGGGCTGGCTCAGCTTTTTAGTTTGCCAGTTGCCAGTTATCCAGTTTTTAGAGACCTTGCTGGCTAACTGGCTAACCGGTTAACGGGCCAACTGACTAACCGGCCAACTGGCAAACTATTATGCTTTGTGTTAATATTTCCCTATGAAAACGCAAACACCCCAGGGAGTACGTGACCTGTTACCCGATGACGTGGCACGCCGCCGGCTGATCATCGAGCAGATCAAGACCGTCTTTGAAAAGCGCGGTTACAAACGGATCATTACTCCTGTTCTTGAACTATACGATACCCTGAAAAAAGGTCTTAGCCCGGAATTGCGCGAGAATTGCATGAAGTTCATCGACCGCGACGGCCAGTTGATGGTCCTGCGTCCGGATATGACCACGCCGATCGCCCGGGTGATCGCCTCGCGCATGAAAGACCAGCCCACTCCAATAAAGCTTTATTATATCGAAAATGTCTTCCGCAGTCAGAAGCCGGAAGCGGGCAGAGAGAATGAATTTTACCAGGTCGGCGTCGAACTTATCGGTGCTTCTGGTGATGCCGCTGACCAGGAGATCTTAAGCGTAGCCAAGGAAATGCTTGAAGCGATCGGTCTGCAAAAAGTAGAGATCGATGTCGGCCATGTTGACCAGTTCAAGGGTTTGGCCAAGGATAAACAGGATGCCTTGCTCAATGCAGACTATGTATCATACGGCAAACTGCCGGACCGCAATGATCTGGTAGTAAAAGATTTTGATTATTATTCCGGCATGGTCTTTGAATGTTATGTCCCGGAGCTGGGTTTTGTGCTTGGCGGGGGCGGGCGTTACGATAAACTGATCGGTAAATTCGGCGCGGATTTCCCGGCAGTAGGCTTTGCCTGCAACCTGGAAAAGCTGGCCCTGGCTTTGAAAACACAGAAGGAGCAGAACTAAAATGCGTATCGCCTTATCCAAGGGTTATATGATCGAACCGGCCATTGAACTTCTGCAAAAAGCAGGGATCAAGGTCTCGCTGGAGGATGCCAAGTCCCGCAAACTTTCTTTTAAAGATGCCAGCGGTAAATACGAATTTGTGGTTATCCGGCCGGCCGACGTGCCGGTCTATGTGGAGCATGGCGCGGTCGATCTGGGTATCGCCGGCAAGGATATTCTGGTCGAATATAACAACAGCGTCGCTGAACC